>QILZ01000100.1 GCA_003233545.1 Spirochaetales bacterium | reverse complement strand
AGCATCGATAACAGTGCTTTTTTCATAAAAAGCCTCCC
Organism: Spirochaetales bacterium; assembly: GCA_003233545.1. Lineage (GTDB taxonomy): Bacteria > Spirochaetota > Spirochaetia > SZUA-6 > SZUA-6 > SZUA-6. The sequence goes on along the minus strand of QILZ01000100.1, from coordinate 4,819 downwards.
TATTTTTTATATTTGCTCATAGAACCTTTAAATCAGCGTTCCACGGCATTCCAGATTAATTTTGTGCCTATGCAGATTCCCTTATTATCAGCTCGACATCGATCTTCCTGCTCCGCAAAGGCCGTTCGGGATTTTCAATAATCCCATGCAGTTCCATAGCTCCTATGTATCCGAGATCGAATTTATGCTGTCTTATGGTTGTTAAACTCGGATGGGAATACTCGGCAAAAAAAACATCATCAAATCCGACTACAGCAATATCTTCCGGTACTTTAAGACCCTTTTCCTTGAGTGCCTTAATTGCACCGACGGCCATAAGGTCGGAAGCCGCAAAAACAGCGGTAAAATCAGCTTTTTCTTTTAGCAATTGGCTTACTGCATCGTAGCCGCTCTTTTCCGTATAATTTCCGGCTTTAACTATACCTTTGTCAAAGGGAATACCATTACTTTTAAGAGCGGTTTTATAACCATTAAGACGCAGCGGACTTACGGCAGCGAGATCATGTCCGTTTATAAAAGCTATCCTGCCGTGTCCTCTGGAAACCAGATAATCGACGGCTAATTTACAGCCCTTCAGGTTATCCGACTGGATATATGTTACTTTTTTAGTCATCAGTGGATAATCCACGACAACGGCAGGAATAAAATCTCTTTTAAGCTCTTCGATATACGGGTCGTTCGTGCGGATTCCCACAACAAAGAGTCCTTCTATGCCTCTCGAATAGCAGATGTTTTTAAGAGGTTCCCTTTTGTCGCTTTTGAGGTTTCCGGGAACAATGATCAGATCATACGGAGTACGTCCGAAATAATTTCGTACCCCTGCTATGACCTCGAAGGTAAAAGATTGATAGGAAATTGTTTCCTGGTAATCATCATATAAAAGGCTGATAAGGTGACTTTTCTTAAGTGCAAGATTCCGGGCGAATTTATTCGGGACATAGCCCAGTTCTTTTGCCGTCCGTCTGACAAGTTCTTTTGTTTTCGAACTAACCTCTTCGTAATCATTAAGCGCTCTCGATACCGTTGTAAGTGATAATCCAAGTTTTTTAGCGATGTCGATTAGTTTAATCATAATCCTTTATAATTCCTTTCCAAACTTTCCAAAGCGCTTTGGATTTTACTTAAAAAAAATGCGGATAAATAATATTCCGGATCATCCTTTTCAAAGCGCTTTGGATGATACTATCATCAACCGCTTTTGCTGTCAAGCTTTTTTTCTGCAAGATAGAAAAAGATGAAGCATCCTTTAGTTCTGTTTCAAAGCCAATAGGCAGCTACGGCATCCATCATTCTTTGAATCAGCTCATGATTAAGTTTAATGATTTTTTCTTTTTCCGGAACCGGCCTGAACGCTTGCTCCGGGTCATGAAAATACTCCGGAATGTCCTTTGATATTTTTTCGCTCCATTGTTTACGAAAATTTTGCGGAATTTTATCCGGCACTTTATAACCGGATAGTATCAAGTAAAGAATCGCCCATATCCTGGGAACAGCAGTTAACGAATAACCGCCGCCAAGTGTAAACAAGACTCTTCCATTACAAAATCGCTCCGCAAGCTCGAGCACACGCTTATAAATTCTTTCAAAGTCTTGTGTGGTCAACATTAAATCGGCCAGGGGGTCGGAGAAATGCGCATCCGCACCTGCCTGAACAACCATCGCATCCGGTTTAAACCATGCAAGAGCGGAAACCACTACTCCATTTAAAACATCAAGGTAGGAATCTCCTTCTGTAAAAGGTTCCAAAGGCAGGTTAATCTTTAAAGAACGCCCAAGCCCCCGCCCAAGCTCATGTATCCAGCCTGTTCCGGGGAACAGATACTCACCGGATTCGTGAAGTGAGATTGTCATGACCTTATCATCCGAATAAAAAATTTCCTGGACTCCATCACCATGATGAACATCCAGATCGAGGTATACAACGTGCCATCCGGCTTTTGTCATTTCTTTAATGGCTAATGCAATATCATTGTATAAACAAAAGCCTGCTGCAAAATTTCGATGGGCATGATGAAAGCCTCCGCCCAATTGAAGAACCTTTTTAGCTTTATTTTCCAGCAGCAGTCCGGCTGCAAATAACGTTCCTCCTGCCTGATTACGCGCTCCTTCAGCCATCCCCTTTACTATAGGATTGTCCGAATTACCCAACCCGTAATTTTCCGCTTCTTTTAAGATTTCACCACTGCTTACCTTCTCCACTACCTCTATATAAGAAGGTTCGTGAATTCCATACAATAATTCAGGAGTTATCGATACCGGTTTTAACGGCTTTATTAAATAACCCAGCTCATTAAGAAGATCCAGCGTCATTTCCACACGTATCGGATTAAACGGGTGGGTATAACCCAGATTATACTTCTTATAATTCGGATGATAAACTATTCGGCACATGATATATGAACAGGCCGGATTTCCTTATAACCGTAACTACAAAGTCTCTCCGTAAAAGCTTTAATTTCCATAAGCATCTACTCCTTATACACAATTATCAGTATGTTGGTCTTTCAGCACCGCCGGGTTTTATAGTTAATAAAAAATCGGCAATAAATATGGGTTTATCATCTAAAACGGCTCGGGCTTCGAAATCCCATAACCAGGGAACTTCTTCTATCATTTGCGAGAGTCTGCCTAAAATCCGGCTTATCCCACAATTCCTCTTAAGATGTAATTCCTGCATCGTTTCATCGATATCCCTGTCGGTTAAAGGAGTAATACGCACAATACGCCGGGAAGTTTCACCGTTTATTTCCAGAACGGGTCCAAATAAAAGATCGGGTTTGATTTTTATAATAAACTTTTTAGAATCTTTTGGCGCTTGTTTTACTGTAAATATTCCAAAATATTTTAAAAGATTTACTACATTCACTTTGTCAACTCTTATAATTTTTTGAGGTTCTGTAGTTTTACGAAGAATTTTTTTAATAAGTCGACGTGCTTCGTCGGCTTTAACATCATCATACCAGATCAGCTTGCCTAACGGCTGCTTTTTAAATTCGACATAACGGGTAATTCTGCCCAATGCATTGGCTGCCAATTCGGGAAACCGAAACGCCGGGAAATATCTTTTTTTGTTTTTATCCCTGGAATTATCGACAAAAGAGATAGTACCAATAGCACCCATCAAACAAAGCAATACCGTTTTTTTAATTCCTGTAATTTCTTCAGCGGCGCTGACCCCGTTTCTTATAGCTTCAGCAAAAGGTTCGGTATTACAATTTCCGACGCAGGCGAAACCGACCAATAATGAGTCTACATTTTCATTTATCAAAGCTTCTTTTATTTTTACTTCATAATTACCGGCTGTGGTAAAAGCACCAAGATCGACAATACCCGAAGCATCCACATCGAGGTAATTCATTTCACACGCATCGGCAAACAATGTAGCAAGACCGCTGGAATTGGCAATAATTTTAACTTTGTTACCCCTTGGTAAAGGCTGATTTGCAAGTACCGCAGCCACATCAAAAAGATCTTCCAGGTTAGGAGCCAATATTATACCTGTCTGCTGAAATAATGCTTCGACCTCCGGTTCGCCTCCTGTACGAGCACCGCTTTTTGCTTCTGCAGCTCTTCTGCCGGCACTGCTGTGTGCACTTTTAACACATAAAATTGGTTTTTTGTAAGTCATTCTGCGTGCGATCCGGACAAAACGCCTTGGATTTCCAAAAGTTTCCAGGTAAAGGATGACAATTTTCGTATTTCGATCCTCCATCCAGAATTGAAGCAGGTCGTTTCCGGAAACATCGGCCCTGTTTCCCGCTGAAACGAAAGTAGTAAAACCTAATCCTTTTTCCATTGCGTAATCCAGTATTACCAATCCGAGTGCAGCAGAATGAGAAAAGAACCCTATTCCGCCGGGGGACATAATTTTAGGAGCCAGGCTGGCATTGAGCTGTACTTGAGGGTCTGCATTTATCAAACCCAAACAGCTTGGACCCAATAATCTAACCCCATTAGTACGTATAAGTTCAACGAGTTTTTTCTGTCTATTTAATCCTTCTTCACCGGCATCTGCGAAACCGGCAGAAACAACTACCAATCCCTTGGCACCGGCTTTAATAGCATTTTCGGCAGCCTGCTGTACTTTTTCCGCATTTACCGCTATAACGGCAAGATCTGTTTTCTCCGGCAGTTCCTTAATGGATGCATAAGCTTTTATGCCGTTAACAGACACAGCCTGGGGATTGACAGGATAAACAGTACCGCTGAAATTAGCAGAAAGTATGTTCTGGAAAATCATATTGCCTAGAGAAGACTTATCCCTCGAAGCACCGACCACAGCCACTATTTTAGGACAAAGCAGGGGAAGAAGTGAATTGGCAACTGCAATTCTATCCCTTAAGTCGTCCAGCTCCCATAGAGTAGCTGCCCCGTTTACAGGTAATTCTATATGAACCGTATCCGAGCTCCAGACCCGATGCTTTTCCAGCCCGGAACTTTTAAATACACTAATCATAGATTGATTATCGGGGAGAACTTCCGCTTCCAATTCCACAAAACCATTAGCGGCAGCCAGCCCGGCAAGCCGTTCTAACAGAAGGGTACTGATTCCTTTTCCCTGATAAGAATCATCGATCAGAAAGGCAACCTCGGCCGAATTCCCTCTCCCCATCCCTATATAATTTCCCAATCCGACAACTTTAGGATTCTGCTCTTCTTTAGTAATAGCCAGCAAACAACCTGATTCTGTAAAATCCCCGCTGCACAGCTGATTAATGATGTCCCTGGAAACTTCAGAAATAGAAGCCATAAACCGCATTCGTAAGCTTTCTTTCGAAATGCCGTTTAAAAAGGACTCTACTAACGGGATATCATCCTT
>QILZ01000157.1 GCA_003233545.1 Spirochaetales bacterium | reverse complement strand
GTATCTCTGTAGAAGTGCAGTGATTTCTCCATGTCGGAAACACCGACGGTCGGGAACAGTATTCCCCCTATGTTGGAATTCTTTTCGGACAGGGAGAATTCCGTACCCGGCAGCCGGATCAGACTTAAAAGATTTCCCTCCGGATCGTAAAAAAAAAGCTGTTCGGGAAGAGTATCCCGGGATTCCGGGGGATCGATTATCCTTGTTCCCGATTCTTTCAGCTCGCCGTATGCTTTATTAATATCTTTAACTTTCAGTGCAATGGAAAGTATTCCCAGATCGCCGTAATTAAAATCAGGGGCTGGCAGCGGTTCTTTTGAGAGAAACTGAAAAATTTCCACCAGGGCGCCTCCTGAGAGGTTAAGGGCTATGACAACCTGTCTCTCCTGGGGACCGCCGGTAAGTTTTCCCATTCTCTCCGCAGTACGCTGCGACCTGCTTAAAGGAACATCAAAATGGAGGACCTTTCTGTAAAAATCCCAGGCCCTGTTAATATCTTTAAATCCTATTCCTATATGCTGTAATCCGTGTATCATGTCTGTCAGAATAATGATAAATTAAAGAATTGACAATACTTTATCAGATATTATGAGGGTCTTCATGGTAAACGGTACCTTGACAGTGGGAGTGGTAGGCTGCGGAAGCTTAGGCGGGGTAATTGCAGGTAAGCTGTTTAAAAAACATGGTAATAATTTATGGATTATAAGCAGGAACAGGAGTATAAACGAAGCGATCCTTGATACCGGTCTTGTTGTCGAGGAGGGTAAAGTCGAGGAAGGTAAAACCATAATTGCAGCTAAGCCGCTGGTAGTGGAATCTCCGGCTGATATTGGTAAACCGCTCGATGTGGTTATTGTAACAACAAAGCTCGATACAATTACGGATGCGGTAAAAACTATTCTGCCCTGCCTGTCGGATAAGGGAAAGGTAGTCCTTATTCAAAACGGTCTCGAAGGGCTTAAGTTAAAAGAGAAGTTTGGTGCGGAGAGGATTCTTATTGCGTCGGTACTGTGGGGAGCATCTATGACGGAGCCCGGAAGGTACAGGGTGACAGCCGAAGGGCCCTTTGCGGCGGAAAGCGGTAAGGGTAGTGATGCTGTAATCGATGTTCTTGGGGAAATATTTCCCGTTAAGTTAACCCGCAACATTAAAGGTGTTTTATGGTCGAAACTGGCTGTAAGTGCCTCTCTTACCTCGCTCGGAGCAATAACCGGGTTGTCTTTCGGAAGGCTCGTGGAAAACAGGCTGATTCTTGAGTTAAGTTTAAAGATAGGCAATGAAGTTTATGCGGTTGCAAGGAAGAGCGGGGTAAGGTTAAAAGCCCTGCCCGGAGTTCCCTTCGGCATAAATATTCCGCTGCTTTTAGCCGGGAAATTCCTTCCGCAAAGGACAAAGTATGCCCTTATACGGCTTATAGGTAAAAAGCATGCGGAAACGGAGTCGTCGATGCTTGCATCTGTTAGGCGCGGCAGGAAAACGGAAATAGATTACTTAAACGGGGAAATCGTAAAACTCGGTGAAAGTCTTAATACGGAAACACCTGTTAACAGAAGAGTCGTGGAAATTGTAAAAATTCTGGAAGAGGGCAGGCTTAGGCCTGATCCTGGTAATCTTTCCCTTTTTCATTCTTTTGTCCGCTGATATTCTGTTGCGGACAATCTTTTCCCGTATCTTTTGATTTAGTCGGTTGTTTTACTGCAGTGTCCTTTGAAAGAGATGCGATCCACCGCTCTAATTTCTCCCGAAAAAGAAATCCGATAAAGAAAAGGACAACGGCTGCAGTGAATATAATTCCGGCAAAGACCCACTGTTTACCGGCTGCGGCATCGCCCATCATAACGCTTCCTATTATTCCGGGAAGGCGCCCGGTTGTGGATATAAGGAGAAAGATAAGGATTTTCATAGGGGAGAGCCCTGCAATGTAGCAGAGAATATCCTTCGGGATCCCCGGTATAAGGAAGAGAAGGAAAAAGGCAAGTTTTGACTTCGGTGAAACTATAAGCTTTTCCATCTTTTCCACCTGCTCGGATTTAAAAATACTGCGCACAAACGGGATGCCGAGTGCCCTGGAAAGGTAAAAACTTATTGTCGAGCCTATTGCAATACCGGTAACGGAGAGGAGAATTCCGTCCGGTATACCGAACAGGTAGCCCCCTGCAATTTGAGGGACTTCACCGGGGATAATAAAAACGATAACCTGAAGAGCCTGCAGACCTATAAAGAGAAGCGGCGAAAGAATTCCGCCCGAGATTACCCACCTTTTAAGCTTATCGGGCGATGAAAAGATTTCCCATAACTGCCGATGGAATATGAAAGCAAAGAGAAAAATAAGAACAAAGAGCATGGGGAAAGCGATAATGGAAAGAATATTTTTCCCCTTTTGTTTTTCTGCCTTCCGGCCGGTTATTTTTCTGCCCATACAGGGGTAAATCTACACCCCTTTTCTGTTTCTATAAAGGATATTTTCTGTTTTTTGAACAGTAGCAGGTCTATGGCCGGGTAAGGGGAGTATCCTTTCATGTATCGCATCTATGATCCATTCCTTCTGCGGAAAAAAATCCGGTTCCATCTCTGCGGACGGGGTTATCCAGTTTCGTGCACCGATTACTGCCGGAGGAGCATCGAGGTAATCGAAGGCAAGCTCCGACACATTCGATGCGATTGTATGGAGAAAAGACCCTCTCTCACAGGCATCCGATGTAAGAATAATCTTACCTGTTTTTTTTACGGATTGTATAATAGTTTCGTAATTTAAGGGGTTAATAAACCTGGCATCTATAACCTCTGCGGAGATATTGTAATGCTCTTTAAGATCTTCGGCAGCTTCCACCGCCTTGTACAGGGCTGCTCCTATAGTGAGTATTGTAATATCACTGCCCGTCCTCCGAACTGCGGGTTCGCCCTCCGGTATTTCATAGTAATCTTCCGGCACACCTCCGGGAACAAAGATCTCCCCGGTGTCGTAGAGCCGCTGGCTCTCGAAAAACACAACCGGATCGGAGCCGTGAAGTGCAAGATTCAGCATCCCCTTTGCATCGTAGGGTGTTGCTGGGAACATCACCTTTAACCCGGGTATATGTGCAACAATGGATGTCCAGTCCTGGGAATGCTGGGCTCCGTATTTGTTTCCCACGGAAACTCTTAGAACCAATGGCATAGTAAGTATCCCCGCAGACATAGACTGCCACTTGGACATCTGATTAAAAATCTCATCTCCTGCCCTGCCCATAAAATCGCAGTACATAAGTTCCGCAACCACGCGCCCGCCGCATAAGGCATAACCTACTGCAGAACCTGCAATGGCCCCCTCTGAGATGGGAGTGTTAAACAGCCTGTGATACGGAAGGCTTTCCGTAAGTCCCCTGTAAACGGCAAAAGCCCCGCCCCAGTCCCTGTTTTCCTCGCCGTATGCGGTCATCGTGGGATCGGTGTAGAACCTGTGGATAAGGGCTTCGAAAAGGGCCTCGCGGAATGTTATTACCTTAAGTTTGGGAAGCGGGTTCCCTTCCGCATCGATTCCGCTCCTCGATTTTCGACTTATGGACTTTACCCTGGGGTTGTCCTTTAAGGGAAGCAGTACTTCCGGCTCCCCGCTGCCGTACTTATCGATTTTTTTACCGGAGAACATTACGCCGGAAATGTATTCTCCCCGAATCCTTGGAGATATCTTAAGTGATACGGCTTTTTCCGCTGCTTTTGTAATTTTTTCTATGATTTTCTCATGCATCTCTCTACGTACTTCTTCCGTTAAAAGGTTGTTTTCCGTAAGGTAAGATGCGTAATGTTCTATGCTGTCATTATCCTTCCAGAGTTCGATTTCCTCTTTTGTTCTGTATGATGATGCATCGGAAGGAGAATGGCCTGATATTCTGTAGGTAACCGTATCCATGAGGACAGGGCCTTTGCCTTTAAGAAGAAGTTCCTTTTTTCTCTCGACTGCATCGGCTACTGCAAGCGGATTGTAGCCGTCCACACGTTCGGAATGCATATTCTCCGGGTTGATACCGGCTCCTGCACGGGCTAAAATCTTAAAGCCCATTGTTTCTCCTGCCGTCTGCCCTCCCATTCCGTAAAAATTATTAAAGAAGTTAAACATAATCGGAGGTGCTCCGCCTAAATCCTTATCCCATAAGGTGTGGTACTGATCCATGGCTGCAAGGGTCATAGCTTCCCATACCGGTCCGCAGCCCATGGATGCATCTCCGATATTTGCAATTACAATCCCCTCTTTCCGGTTTATTCTCTTATACAGGGCAGCACCGACGCTGATATCCGCAGAACCGCCTACTATGGCGTTATTGGGCATGCTTCCGAACGGGGCAAAAAATGCATGCATGGAACCTCCCAATCCCATGTTGAATCCTGTCTTTCGTCCGAAGATTTCGGCAAGTGTCCCATAGAGCACAAAGTCCTCTGCAAGTTCCTTAATGCTTCCCCTTTTCTCTTTTTCCACTACCTTGAGTATCGCTCCGTCTAAATAATTTTTCATTACCGGCTCAATATCTTTTTCGTTTAATTTGTCTATTGCAGAGTAGCATTTTGCAAGGATTTCACCGTGGCTCCTGTGAGAACCGAATATAAAATCATCTTTTGTAAGGTTCACGCTTAGGCCTGCGGACGCAGCCTCCTGGCCTATGGAGAGGTGCGCCGGGCCATGATGTTTGTAAGCGATTCCCCTGTACGACCCCCGGGTTTTTATGAGGTTGAGCATTGTCTCGAATTCCCTGATCGTAAGCATTGTTTCGAATATCCTTAATAAGGTTTTTTCCCCGTACTTTTTAACTTCGGCCTCGATATCGGGTTTATACCGGTTTAACGGGATATCCTTTATCTTTATAACTCCCCTTTTACGAACTTCTTTCGGGTCTATAAGTAT
>QILZ01000183.1 GCA_003233545.1 Spirochaetales bacterium | reverse complement strand
CTGTGGACAGCGCGGGCAATCAGTTATCGCACCCGTAATGAAATATCACATAAGGAAGTCTCTTTATCGATTGTGGTGCAGAACATGGTACGGAGCGAGGTTTCCGGAGTACTATTTACCGCTAATCCGCTTACCGGAAAACGAACCGAAACTGTCGTCGATGCTGCTTTCGGTTTACGGGAAGCTCCCAAATTCTTTGCCATCCGTATGATGACCACGGATCGATTGTAGCCCGCGAGTATGGTATCCCTGCGGTGGCAGGGGTAGATCGAGCTACAACCAGGCTTAAAACAGGAGATAGGGTCAGGATGAACGGCAGTACGGGAGTCATTGAAATAATCAGTGAACAGTAATCGATTTTACTTATAGCAACATGTTTACTTGACAGTCGGAGATCTATTTGTTAACTTTAGCAATCACTACTTTTACTTTATTTTGGAGGTTTACGTAATTGCCTAATAAAAGTTCAGCAGCAAAAAGACAACGGCAGAGTGAAGGACGCCGTCTGAGGAATAGAATAATAAGAAGCAGGATACGCGGTAGTTCACGCAGGTTTGTAGAGATAATTCGGGATAGTAAGAAGGATGAGTCCGAGTTACAGTATAAGGAGCTTGCAAGCCTGATCGATAGAGCGGTATCTAAGGGTGTATATCATAAAAACATGGCCGCCAGAAAAAAATCCAGAATGTATAGGTTGCTTAAGAATATTGAATAGTTCCTGTACCCTGATTTCCTGGCTAACCGGGTATATAACCTTATAGAAAGGAGGTACAGTGCCTGGAGATAAGCTTACTAAAGCAGAAATAATAGAAAATATTTACCCGAAAGTTAAGGTAAGTAAAAAGAATATACATAGAATATTGGATCTTTTTTTTCAGGAAGTTAAAGCAGGCCTTCTTAAAGATCAGATTATAGAGTTGAGGGGGTTTGGAACTTTTGAGATTAAGACAAGAAAAGGCAGAAAAGCCAGAAATCCCAAAACAGGTGAGTCTGTTGTGGTTACTGATCACGGCGTTGCGATATTCCGCCCCGGCAGAGAGTTAAAGAACAAGGTGTGGACACTGAGGGAATAGGGTGGAAGTAAAATCCGCTCATAATCTAAATTCAAATTACAGGAAAAAAAGTGCTCTGATCGGGGTTCTTATCGAACTTTTGTTATTAACTGCAGGCGGTCTGTTATTTGCACTTTCCTTTCCCAGCTTTCTATCCGAATGGGGCTGGTTTCCTCTTGCCTTTATTTCACTGGTACCGGTATTTGTTGTTATTCACCGAAGTACATGGCCCCGTATTTTCTTTTATGGCATCTTCTTCGGGTTTGTAAGCTATGCAATTTTTAATTTCTGGCTGGCTAAATTCAGCCCTCTTACACTGCTTATAGTTCCTCCTATCTACTCCTTCTATTTTTTACTTGTTTTCCCGGTGTTAAAGGCCGCTGATACGGCATTTCCGAAGTACGGGTATATTCTACAGTCCATTATATGGGTTGCATATGAATATCTGCGTACAAAAGGGTTTTTGGGTTACTCGTACGGCAATTTGGGATACTCCCAGTATCTTTTTACGCCTGTAATTCAAATTGCTTCGATAACAGGTATATGGGGTGTTTCTCTGCTTGTTGTTTATCCCTCCGCCCTTATAGGAAATGCTTTTAAAGACGGTTTTAGAGGAGGGTTTAATGCGGGAATCGGACGTTTAAAAAATAATATGAAATACTTGCTTGTGCCGGCTTTTGTGTATGCGGGTATTTTCTTAAGTGTTCTTCTGTACGGTTTTGTCGCCAGGGTTGATTATTCCGCTTCGAAGCACTGGAAAACGGCGCTTATTCAGCAGAATGCAGACCCCTGGAAGGGAGGCACAAAGCCTTACGAGCAGTCTTTGAATATCCTGCTTAAACTGAGCAGAGAAGCGGTTTTACAGAATCCCGATATCGTAATATGGTCGGAGACCTCGTTTGTTCCGGGTATCGACTGGCATACGAGGTACAGAACGGATATAGACAAGTACTTGCTTGTTAAGCGTCTAGTTGATTTTCTAAAAGGCCAGAAGCAGCCTTATGTAATCGGTAACGATGACGGCCAGTTAGAGAAAAATGAGGATGGCAAGGAAGTCAGAGTGGATTATAATGCTACTGTTTTATACGAAAAGGGAAGAATTGTTGATACATATAGAAAACTGCACCTTGTTCCCTTTACAGAGTATTTTCCTTTTAAAAAAACTCTGCCGCTGATATATGAATGGCTTGTTAATGCCGATACACATTTCTGGAAAAGAGGAACAAAATATACTGTTTTTGATGCAGCCGGTGTAAAATTTTCGACTCCTATTTGTTTTGAGGATACATTCGGTAACCTGGTAAGGAATTTCGTCAGGAGAGGGGCCGATGTTATTGTTAATATGACAAATGATTCGTGGTCATATTCCGTAGCTGCCGAGGTACAGCACATGGGTATGGCTGTTTTCAGGGCTGTGGAAAACAGGAGGACCGTTATCCGGTCCACCAATGGCGGTATTACAGTTTCGATCGATCCCAATGGTAAAATACTGAATTTATTACCGCCGTTTAAGGAAGGATTTCTGATAAGCTCGGTACCGGTATACAAAGATAAGACAACTCTTTACACTCGCTGGGGTGACTGGTTTGCAATGCTTATGGTTTTTTTAGCAATAACAGGAATAATAGTCTCACTTGTAAGATTGTTCATTAAAAAGAATTGACAAGAGATGTTAAGTAGAAGAAAATAGAAATCGTTGGGGGTATTACAATGAATTTAAAGGGGAATATTTTAATAGTCGATGATGAGCAGATAAATCTTGATTTTTTTGATGTTATGCTCACAAAGCTGGGATTTAAGGTTAGCAAGGCAACGGACGGCGAAGAGGCCCTGGAGAAGGTTAAAGAGATAAAACCTGATCTTATAATCCTTGATAATATTATGCCGAAATTGTCCGGCTGGGAAGTTACCAAGAAATTAAAACATGAGGATGAGTATAAAAAGTACAGGAGCATTCCTATCATCATGTTTTCTGCTATGGATGATGTGAAAGATAAGATAGAAGGGTTAGAGTTAGGTGTCGACGATTATATAACCAAACCGTTTAACTTCTCGGAAGTTCTTGCACGTATAAGGGCCGTATTGAGAAACAGAGAACTTACAAAGCAGGTTTCCAGACGGGAGAGAAGGCTGGCTGTAGTTGAATCGCTTAATAACTCACTGATCTTTTTTACCCAGCATATTAAGAAACCAATTTCTCAATTAATAGAAAAAGCAGGTAAAGTAGAACCTGAAAACAAGGAAGAAGTTAAAGATCTGATCGGCCTGGTAAAGCGGGAAGGGAACGAAATACTTGCTACATTAAAGGGTCTGGAAGATGAGATTAATGAACTTCAGGGAAAGGATGAAAAATTAAAACGCGGTGATCTGTCATTGGAGGACCTTGAGAAAAAGTTCGAAAAGCATTTAAAAAACTGGAAAAAGCGGCAGAAGAAGCTGGAAGGAGTCGAACATTGATTTCCGAGGAGAAAAAAAAAGTTCTAGAACTTTTTACCGAGGGAAGAAAGCGTTATAAACTCATGGATTTCGATAGTGCAAAGACTTATTTTATCAAGGCTTTAAAGATCGATCCCGAAGACGGGCCGTCTAAACTTTACTATGCAAGATGCAAACACTATCTGGAAAATCCACCACCGGAAGACTGGGATGGGGTTTTTGTAATGAAAACGAAATAGGAGCGGAATAGAAAGATGGCAAGGAATAATAACCATAAAGACAATTTGGATATGAGAACAACGCTGGGGAAAGAAACCAAATTTAACGGTGTTATGCGTTTTAAGGATTCTTTAAAGATCGACGGCCGGTTCGACGGTGAAATCATTTCGAATGGGTTTCTCTATGTAGAACACGGTGCGGAAATAAAAGCCGATATAAAGGTCGGTTCCGTTGTTATAGGGGGAGTAGTACACGGGAATATCGAAGCTGTCGATAAGCTGGAGATGCTGTCCACGGGAAAAGTTTATGGGAATATCAAAACAAAGGTGCTTAAAATTGCAGATGGTGTTATTTTCGAAGGTAAATGTGAAATGATAAAAAATTCGGATACAATCGATATATTTTCGGATACGGTCACGAATTTAAAGAGAACAGCTCAGGGTGCCAGATCTTAGAACTGCTATTATAGTCTCCGTTGGAACGGAGTTAACCGAAGGTATAATTCAGGAAAAACATTTAAAATATCTTGCTCCGCAGTTAAGGATAATGGGTTTTGATGTCCTTAGATCGGTCATTGTTCCGGATAGGTTTACTCTGATGCAGGAGGAGATAAGCAATGCAGTTGGCAGGTGTAATCTTTTAATTGTAACCGGAGGTTTGGGCCCGACCTCTGACGATATTACACGGGAGGTTATTTCCAAAGCTGCCGGAACAGATCTTTGTTTCAGAGAAGAAACATGGGAGGTTATTAAAAGCAGGTATAAAGGCCGTAATATTTCATCGGTAAACAGAAAACAGGCCATGTTTCCCGAAGGATTTTTTGTTCTGGATAATAATGCGGGGACCGCACCCGGTATGGCAGGCTGGATCCGGGGGACATGTATAGCCGTTCTACCCGGACCGCCGCGGGAACTAAAGGTAGTATTTGAGAATTCTGCACTGCCTTTCCTGGAAAAATATTTTAATTTCAATTACAGCGAGAGTAGTTTAACCTGCAGTGCATATATGACTCCGGAATCCGAACTGGAGGAGTGCCTTAAGAGGAACAGAATCGGGAGTATTATATGGGGAACAAGGGTTTCCGGTGATTATATCGAATTCCATTTAAAGAGTGGTACCGGGGCAGAAAGACGGAAAATGCTTGGGTTGATTCGGGAAGATCTCGGGGAATTAA
>QILZ01000378.1 GCA_003233545.1 Spirochaetales bacterium | reverse complement strand
TTAATTGATAGTCTTAAGGGCAGGTGCCTCTATATTTCCATCCAGATATTTCTCCTTCGCTTCTTTGATTATCTGCGAAAGTATCAGAATCTCTATATTCTCATTACTGTTTTCCAGTTCCTTATTGATTTTCTTAATACCGTAGTCATTATGCAGCCTCTTAATACCCTTCTCTATTTTGGATTTAATATCAGAATCCAGTCCGGCAAATGAATCGAGAAGATAAAGAGTCAGCAGAAACGGTATGGATCCGGTATTTTCCGAATACAGTTTTAAAAGTTCCGCTTTTGCCGCATCGAACTCTTTTTTCTGCATGAGTGTAAATGCATAATTCCATTTAATCCATTCCGGGTTTCGTGTCTGCCTGTCCGACAGCAGTTTCCCAAAATAATTTTCCGAAGCCCCGGGATCAGAACCGATAAGATAGGGAATTCCGAATTCCACGGAAAAATACGGAATTAATCCCGGTTTTTCCTTTCTTATAAATTCCTCTAGTTTATTTATCGATTTAAGCTGTGAGTTTAAAAAATAGGAATTTATAAGCATTTTTACATGTAATTTTCCTATCTTCTTTTTACGATATATTTCCTCCTCGAGATAATTCGAAAGAGTATTCCAGTCTTCCGATTCGAGCAGCTTAAACAACTTCCGGTTAGAGATAAAATAGCCGTTAACCCCTATAATTGCCAGCGCGAATATAATAAGTACAAACCAATCCTTTGCTATGAATAATGAAAAATAATTACCACCGATAAGTATCACAGGCATCAACAACACGAATAAAAAGGCAATTAATAAAACCGCGTTAAATAGAATAAAAATTGTTTTAAATTTCATACACTTCCTCTTCCTGAAATTGTAATGTATGATAATATATATAACAGGTCAACCGGAGGAGGTACGTTGAAAAGTTTTAATATTTCATCCTTAAAACCAGGCATATATTTTGATGCTCCCGTTTATCTGGACAGGGAGTATATTATTCTGTCTCCGGATACTCCTCTTTCCGGTGAAATCATAAAACGTTTAAAAAGATGGAATTTTACACAGATTTTCAGCAACGGTAAACAGTCGGAAGCTCCTGTCTATAATACATCGGAAGATTTATCCTCTGCTACTGCCGTACTTGTGGAAAACATTCAGAACACGGAAAGGCTGGAGTCCGCACGAAAATTCTACTATGAATTTTTAGATTTTACCAGAAAAATACTAAAGATCTTTACATCGGAAAATCATCTTAACATAGAGCTTATTACGGAAAAAATAAAGCAGCTTATAACCCTGGAAAAAGACAACAGAGATTATCTTCTGCGGTACACGGAACTTAAAACACCGGCCGATAATTATCTGATCAGCCATAGTGCAAACACTGCGATCCTTTGCATTACTTTAGGGAGTTTTCTAAGACTGCCCCCGCACAAGCTGATAGAACTCGGTCTTTCATCTCTGCTGCACGACATAGGAATGTTTAAACTGCCCGAGAACCTGTACAAAAGCTCCGGAAAATTAACGGCGAATGAACAGAAAACCATTATGGCACACACCATACTCGGGTATAGAATCTTAAAAGGCTTCTCTGTGCCTGATAATGTTGCACTCGGGGCGCTCGAGCATCATGAACGAATGGACGGATCAGGTTATCCTAAAAGGCTGACAGGTGCCAGAATTTCCCTTTATGCAAGAATCATTGCAGTTGCATGTTCTTTCGATGCCATGCTGACACCACGCCCGTACAAACTCTCTTTCGACGGACACAGCGCAATGATGGACCTGTTACGGGGGAATAAGGCGAAGTATGACGAAAATATCATTCGCGCCCTTATCTACAGGCTGTCCATTTATCCGCTTGGAACGTATGTTTTATTGTCCGATAATGCTCTCGGACTGGTCATAAAAACAGATATTAATAACCCTCGATTTCCCGTTGTACGTATTATAAAGGATGAGAAAGGAAACACTCCGGAAAACCCGACCATTGTCACCACTTCGGAGGAAAAGGGACTTGTCATAACAAGAAGTTTAACAAAGGAAGAGATTAAGAATCTTTAGTGAATAGGGATTTTAAATGACAAATCTAAAAATTACGTTTCCGTCCGGCAGGACGGAAGTATACACTGCCGGTACAAAGGTTTCTGAAATATTTAAGGATAAAGAATTCGGGAGCCTGAATTCACCGATCGTCGCCGCTTTGATAAATAACGATACGGCAAGCCTTTCCTACCATGTCGAGGTTAACTCGACTGTCGAACCTTTAACCCTCGAGCACAGGGAAGGAATGAATATTTACAGAAGGTCCCTCTGCTTTTTATTGGCCATAGCTGCAAAAAAAGCGTTGCCTGACATGAGGCTTGTCATCGGACATTCCCTGGGCAGAAGCTACTTCTATTACTTTGACGGCATCGATAAACTGCCCGAAAAATATATAACACAGATCAGGGCAGGGATGACTGAACTCGTAAAACGTGATTTGCCTATTACACGCGAAGTTATATCCTATCTGGAAGCCGTAAACTATTTTAAGGAGAACAATCAGCCTGATACGGCACTCCTTCTTGCCAACAGAAACGACCCTAAAATTCCGGTATATAGATGCGGGGATTTTTTAGATCTCGCTCACGCTCCGCTTGTACCGAATACCGGGTTACTCGATATTTTCGAAATAGCAAATTACCCTCCCGGTTTTCTTCTGCGGTACCCTTCCTTCGGACAGCCCGGAAAAATACAGCCGCTCAAGGAAAACCCCGTTCTTTTTTCTATTTACAGAGAATATAAGAATTGGGGCAAAATACTCAATATCAGCTGCGTCGGTCTGCTGAATGAACACAACAGGGAAGGAAATATGAAACAGTTTATTCAGGTCGCCGAAGCCCTGCACAATAAAAAAATCGCAGAAGTCGCAGATAAGATAACATCAAAGCGGAAAGGCATTAAAATTGTACTCATAGCGGGTCCATCCTCCTCAGGTAAAACGACCTTTTCCAAAAAACTTGCAATCCAGTTAAAAGTCTGCGGCAGAAACCCCATAACAATTTCTCTGGACAACTACTTTGTTTCGAGAGAACAAACACCGCTGGATAAAAACGGCAATTATGATTTCGAGGCTCTGGGTGCATTGGATATAGAACTCTTGAATAATCATTTAATAAAGCTGATGCACGGAGAAGAAATTATCATACCCATTTTTGATTTCCACTCGGGTACCAGAAAAAGTCAGGGGAAGCCTTTTCGGTTACCGGAGAGAGCGCTTCTGATATTGGAGGGTATCCATGGGTTAAATGACGATTTAACTCCTCTTATCGAGAAGGAGAAAAAGTACAAAATCTACGTTTCCGCTTTAACTCAATTAAATCTTGACGACCATAATCGAATATCGACAACGGATAACCGCCTTATACGCAGAATAGTCAGAGATGCGAGGTATAGAGGACATCTTGCAATTACCACCCTGAGAATGTGGCCTTCTGTCCGCAAAGGTGAATACAGAAACATTTTTCCATACCAGAATTCTTCCGATTCGGCATTTAATTCCGCCCTCGATTACGAACTTGCCGTTCTTAAGGTTTACGCCGAACCGCTTCTACGTACCGTGAAACCGGATGAAAAAGAATATTACAAGGCCCGAAAACTGCTTTCCTTTCTGAACAACTTTGCACCCCTGCCGCCGAACTGGGTGCCTACGCAATCCATTTTAAGAGAATTTATCGGCGGAAGTGCCTTTAAGTATTAAATCGAAAAACCATTCAGCCCCGAAGTTTCTGCTTAAGCATTGTCATAAATTCTTTTTCGGGATTTAGAAACATCAACCCGAATCCGCTTTCGATTTGAGAACCTGATTCCTCGAGGATTCTCGCGGAACGTACTACCCTGGCTTTCCCGTTGTAGTATTTTTTCATTTTATCATCTACAAGTATCTCGATCTCTTCACCGAGATCAAAAATAGACAAATCTTCGGTAGAAATAAAAATACCGCCTAAAGATATATCACGGGTACGAAACTCCATCACGGAATAACCTCCCGCCGGAATCATTTTCCTGACAACTGTTGTAACTTTAACTTTTTTTCTTTCGGCCTGTCTTTTTTCATTCATAACATCTTGTATTATAGATGCTATCTTCCTGTTTTGTCAAAGGATTCTTTATTCATTTTTTATTCGAATTATCACTTTATTTTGTACTTAAATTGACACTAGACAGTAAGGTGATATACTGTTTATAGATCTTCCCTTAACGGAGGCAAATTATGAAGAAGTTTGTTATTATACTTATAACCATGCTCATTATGACAGGTACAACATGGGCACAGTTTTATACAAACTTGAGCGGAAAAGATAGAAAAGAGCTTGCAGAGGCGTACTATCTTGTTGGGAAACAATACCAGAAAGAAGGGAATCCATCCAGGGGGAAAAATTTCGTCGCCATGGCGTATAATATCTTTCCCGGCCTTACACCTTCGAAGATTAAAATTATCGAATATCCCTCGGCAGAGGCTTTACTTGCCCGGTATAATTTTTCTCTTAATTTACCGGAAAAACAAGCCGAACCCACAGAAATTATCAAGTCCAAATTTATAAGGCTTATCAGTAACTTTATAGAAGAAGACAGCGATTCCATACTAGATCTCCTTGCCGGCACCGTATACATTTCACGCTTTTCGGAAGGTGTTACACAGGAAGAGACAAAAACCGCATTAAACAAGCTCTTTGATAAAATTAATCTTATGGGATTACCACCATCCAGTGTTTACAATGTAAACAGCCTTAAGATAACAAGAGCACCTTCGAATGTTTCGAATATATGGGGGGAAACATACATTCTGCAGATAGATGCAATTAAAGACTTTTCCGGCTATATAGGGTTCTGGACAAAGCACCAGGTTTTTTACTTCTATAAACCAAAAGAAAGATGGCT
>QILZ01000133.1 GCA_003233545.1 Spirochaetales bacterium | reverse complement strand
ATAATCCACTTACTTTTTATGACTTAACTTTACCTTTGATGAAATACAAGGTCAATACAGGCCGAAGATTTTATGAAAAGGATGGGATTGCTGATACCGGGCAGGGCACTATTGACAGAGATTATTTCTCATAGTATATTCGGTTAATTAGTTCATTCATCGAATAAACTAATATAAGATAAACAGACGATGAGTATACACCAGAAACAGATAAAACAGGATAACCAGAAAAGAATATTTTCTCTCATCTGGCATGAGGGGCCGATATCACAGGTACAAATCGCAGGGAGCCTGGATTTACGTCCTTCCACCATTTCCAATCTGATGCGCAGTTTTAAAGATGCACAGTTTGTACGTTTCTGGGGTAAAGGACATTCCTCCTCCATAGGAGGAAAACGCGAGGAGCTTCTTGTAATAAATGAGGAATATGCCTTTTTTGCCGGTCTTGCAATCCGTCCCAACAAGATAATCCGTTCTACTTTAGATTTTCAAGGAAAAATACGCAGTACCAAAACTCTCCGGATAGACACCAACCACCCCGGACAGATCCCAGGTACAATAGCAGAAGAAATAAATCGATTAATAAAGGATTATCCTGCATTAAAGGGAATCGGAATTTCCGTTTCCTCTGTAATATCCGAAAGAGGGGACATACTCGTCTCGGAAGATTTCGACTGGCAGCTCCCCAACTTCACCAGGGAAGTTGAGAAACTGCTTCCACCTGAATTCCCTTTTATTGTGGAAAATGATGCAAACTGTGCGGCATACTATGCATATACGTTTTTCAGGGGAGAATATAAAAACCTGCTTACCTTCCTTTTAACCGGGAATCCTGATTCCGCGGGAGCCGGAATATTTTTTGACGGAAAACTCTACAGAGGTGCAAGGGGTGCAGCAGGCGAGCTGTTCCGGGAAAGGGGAGAAGACTCTCTTTCTGCCGCTATACGTAATGCTGTTACCGCATATCTTCTTCTCGATCCCGAGGTAATTGTAGTTGTAAATGAACGGTCAAAAAATAAAGAGAAAACTACAAAAATCTTCACAGAGAAACTTTCCGGAGCTTTATCCCCTGCCGGTATT
The DNA here is from genome assembly GCA_003233545.1 of Spirochaetales bacterium. Classification (GTDB taxonomy): domain Bacteria; phylum Spirochaetota; class Spirochaetia; order SZUA-6; family SZUA-6; genus SZUA-6. The sequence continues at coordinate 3,839 of QILZ01000133.1, read as the reverse complement.
CCCATCAGGGTATTAGGAGAACAGGGAATTCCTATTCTTGGATCCGCATATATGATTATGCATAAAGTAATGCAGCAGTTTGTCGAGAAGGAGCTTGTATGAAAAAAGGAAACGTGGTTATAGGCCAATCCGGGGGACCTACCTCCGTGATTAATTCGAGCCTTGCGGGAATAGTGAAAACCTGCCTGCAAAACGAAGATTTTCCTCATGTTTACGGTATGCGCTCCGGCATAGAGGGGTTTTTGGAAGAATCGCTTATAGATTTTTACCGGGTACCTGCATCTGTAATTCAAGGGTTAAAGAGAACGCCAGGCTCGGCGCTCGGTTCGTGCAGAAAAAAATTAAAAAGGGAAGAACTTCCCTATGTAGAGAAAATCTTAAAGAAATACGATATTCATTATTTTTTCCTCATCGGAGGTAATGATACAATGGATACTATCCATCGGGTCGAAAAATACTGTAAGGAAATTAATTATGAACTTACCTGTATTGGTATTCCAAAGACGGTAGATAACGATCTTTACGGTACCGACCACACACCCGGGTTCCCATCCGCCGCACGCTACATAGCCGTTTCGGTACAGCAGGCAGGCCGGCTTGCAGCCGATATGCAGAGAGTGGATAAATACGTTATTTTTCAGACGATAGGAAGGGATTCCGGCTGGCTTGCAGCAGCAGGTGCTCTTGCAAAAAACCGGCCGGAGGATGCCCCGCATCTTATCTACATGCCTGAACGGCCTTTGAATCGTGATAAGGTTATAAAAGATGTAACCGCAACAATTAAAAATATCGGCTGGTGTTCCATTGTTATCGGTGAGGGCACTCTTTGGGAAGACGGTACACCGGTATCCGCCGGTTCTGCCCTGGATAACTTTGCAAATACCGAGTTCGGTGCTATGGCAGGAGCCAGTGCGGCATTTAATCTGCACCGCCTTATAAATAAGGAAACAGGTTACCGCGGTGAATTTCAGATTACCGAATCTCTTCCTATGTGTGCAATCGACAGAGCTTCCGAAACGGACCTTAAAGAAGCATATACATGCGGCAGAACAGCCGTTGAATATGCACTTCAGGAAATAAGCGGTGTAATGGTAAGCATAGACCGTTTATCTTCTAAACCGTACAGGGTGAAATATGGTAAATTCCCGCTGGCAGAGGCTGCCGGAAAGGCAAAACCTCTTCCGGATAATTTTATTTCATCAGGGGATAATTTTATTACAGAGGAATTTCTTTCATATATACGCCCTCTTGTAGGCAGGCTGGATGAGTACAGTATATTACTTTAAAATCTATTGTTAAGGAGAAATATTGCGAATGGATATTAAACAGGAAAAAAACAATAAATATCATCTTATACGGGAGATGTCGGAAACCGCTTCCGTGGTTAAAAGAATTCCGGTAGAAAAGATCAGGGGCATAACAATTCCGTATAATCGGGTTCTTTTAAGCGGCGAGGGATCTTCACGAATCTTTCCTGCAAAAAACACAATTTATCAGGCATGGAAACATCACTACAGGGAGGTGATTTATTCAGAAGGTGGTATGCAGGCATCAGAATACGATCTTGCAAATACAACGGTTTTTGTAGCATCTAATTCAGGAAAAACAGCAGAAGGAGTTCTCCTTATCCGCCGTCTTAAGGAACAGGGTAAATCCGGTACTATAGGAGTTGTTGCGAACAAAGACACACCGATAAAGCAGGAAACTGACCAGGCCTATATACTGCAATGCGGAAAAGAACTGGCGGTTGCCGCAACCAAGTCGGTTATAGAACAGGCCCTTTTTTATGATATCCTTTTCAGGATCAGAAACGAAAAAAGACTTCCCGATCTTTTAAAGCTTGGTTCTCTCATCGGGGAAACCTTTACGGCTTCGTGTCCCGAAGAAATCATAAGCGCTGTTGCCGATGCGCCTTTAGTATACTTCGCTGGTCGAAATAACGGGGTCGCAGAGGAACTTACCCTTAAGACCAATGAGATAACACGAAAGAAATCCGACTACCTCGAAGGGACTTATGCAGTCCACGGAATAGAAGAGGTAATGAACCCAAATGAAACAGTTGTCCTGATAGAACCGTTTCCCGAAGAAGAAAAGAAATTCATGCACGTACTCGCTACGGGGGTAGGACTTAAGGTAGTTGCCGTAGCTACTCGTCCGACACGGTTTCCTACTTTCGTAATACCCGATTACGGAGATTTTTCTCCCTACCTGCAGCTTGCCGCGGGCTGGAATCTTTTAGGTGAAGCAGGAGTCCGGCTCGGTATCGACCTGGATAAACCGGAACGTGCAAGGAAAGTCGGCAACGAGTTTACCGGCTGACCGGCGGAAGTATAAAGCACAATGAGATCATATACGGATAAAAATGGTCTTTCCCATATCATCCTCGAGTATTCCAAAACAGGAGCTGGAGCTGATATTATCCCTGAACTTGGGGGTATGGTTCACGGAATAAATCTCCCTGCAGGAACATGCTGCTCCGCTGGAGTAAACCTCCCTGTCGAAGGAAAGAACGGAATCTGTATTCCGATTCTTAGGTCTGATAGTGATGAGGAAATCCTCTTAAATCCCCTTTTCAGAGGAAGAATCCTCTTTCCGTTTAATGACAGAATACCGGACGGAAAATACTATTTTGATGGCAGGGAATATTCTTTCCCGATCAATGATAAGACGTATAATAATGCAATCCATGGTTTTCTATATAAAAAAGCCCTTAAACCTGCTTTTACGGTTACTCAAAAATATGAGGAACTAACACTTTTCTATGAAACCAAAGATGAACCGGGATATCCGTTTTCAGTTTCCATTCGAATTTCCTATAAGATTGATGAAAATTCCTTTACCCTTGCCCTGGAAATCACGAATCAGGGTAAGTGTAAAGCTCCTGCAGCTTTAGGGTGGCATCCCTATTTTTTCCTGCCCGGGACTTCCCCTGATAATTTACTTCTGCAGATTCCTGCCGGCCGTTATCTCGAAGTAGATGAAAAGCTTCTCCCCACCGGAAAATATTTACACACACAGGGCTCACCCTACGACTTCCGTAAACCATCTCCGATTAACAGACAGAAAATCGATATCGGTTATTTACTGGATAAAAAACAGTGTATGCTGACAGATATGGATTCCGGCCTTTCTATTATATTAAATATGGAAGGGGAACTATTTTCCTTTCTTCAGGTCTTTGTACCCGGGAAACGAGATTCTATTGCACTTGAACCGGTATCATCATTAACAGATGCCTTTAATAGAAAAGAACTTGGCTTGATTGTTCTTGAACCGGAAGAAAAACTTAAGGGAAAGGTTACGGTAAAACTTCGTACGGCAGGAAAATAAAAAAGAGTAACCTGATAAATTATGCTGTTTTCGAAGCTTCATCATACATAGGCCTAATATTTTCTGCCGGTGTGCCACTGTGTATCCCATGATTCAGCAGTAAATAATTTTCCGGGCAGATACTTTCCCCTCATATTGATTTTATGAAATTTTTATGAAATTTTTCTTGACGGGCTATGTCTTTGAACCTAAAATAATATTTAATATTACTAAGGAGGATACGTATTATGAGAAAAGTCTTTTCATTGCTGCTTATACTTTTACTTCTGGTATTATTTGCTGTACCCATAATGGCAGGCGGACAAAAAGAAGGAGGAAAGGCCAGCAATTCTCATTTTGGGCCGGATTAAGGGATATAGATGAAAAGATATTTTCATTTATTATTGAATGCCAGGCTGGATCAAGCGGCTAGGATTGGCTATTGAGAAAGTAGGTATTATTTCTACAAAAAGAAAATAATGTGGCAGGAGCTCTGTTTAGATGATTGCAGGCAGCCTGTCTTCTTAATT
>QILZ01000199.1 GCA_003233545.1 Spirochaetales bacterium | reverse complement strand
TCGATGAAGCGTTCCCTGCCTATATCGTTTTTTGATATACCCCTGGCCTTAAGTTTCTTCTCAACGACATTCTGTGTTGCTATTCCCGCATGGTCTGTTCCGGGAACCCACAGGGTGGGCTGTCCAAGCATCCTGTGATAGCGTATCAATATATCCTGCAGGCTGTTATCGAGTCCGTGGCCGACATGAAGTACCCCGGTGACATTCGGCGGGGGGATTACAATAACATAGGGTTTTTTATTCCGGTCCCTCTTTGGTGAAAATAGTTTGTTGTCTATCCAGAATTTATAGATTTTCTGCTCATAATCAGCCGGATTAAATGCTTTTTTTAGTTCTATTGCTTTCATACTTCTTCCTGTGTCCCTTGTAAAAAACTCTGAATAAATTCTGCCAAGTGTGCATCTTACCAGAAAAGAGGAGGTTAGGCAATAAAAGGGCTGTCCGCCTTTTTAAGCGGATAGCGTAAGTACGGAGCTATTATATCGTTTTTGTACTCTGTGGTACCGTCGTACTCCAGTGTAAGAACCGGAACTCCTGTTACCTTTTCTATCTCCCTCGCCATGGCTTCTGTTACCAGTGACGGACAGCAGTAGGACGGATTGGCCTGCACGAAGAGAGATATATCCGGATGATTTCTGATTATGTGGAAAATTTTCAGTATATTGTCATTGGATTCTCCGTTATGCTCGAGCAGTACGCCGAAAAGTTTAAGCTCTTCCTCGCTCCTGCTTCCGTTAAAATCCGGCATCGGCCCCGTGTATTTCTCAAAATAGTGATAGTATTTCTGTTCTAATATTTTCATCGAGGTAAGCAGAGGCTTGTTCCTTATGAGATCGAAGTATTTACCGTCTCTGAACCATTCCTTAAAATATGCATCTGCAATTATCTTAACATATTCATTATAGGGTGTGGTTATTACTTCTCCGCCGGCGTTCTCTATGGCATAAATGAGGCCCTGGTTCATTACATCGTTGTCTCTGACATACATGTCTCCGAAGATAGCAACTTTGGGCCGATCAGCTTTTATGCGTTCGATTGCATCGAAGCGGTCTATTATTCCGGAAAGAGCATCGTCCTTAGATATTTCTCCGAGAAAAGATCTTTCAAGGATAGGTATGGATGATTTTATAACCCTGTCCGTTTCGCCCTTATTAATTTCATAGGGCCTTATTTTGCAGCCTAATTTTCTTAACATTCCGCCGAACATGTATGCAAAGTAGGTGTTAACAGAAGTACGTACGGATATTTCGAGGTGGCTTAATTCTCCGATATACACTCCGGTTTTACCCATTTCTTTACTGTGAGCCTCTAAAAGACTCTTTATAAAGTAGGGATACATGGGATAATTACAGGGGAGATCCGCTTTTACCATCCAGAGGAGAGTTTTTGCAGGATCCAGGTTGTTTTTCTCTATATAATCGATGGTTTCCTGTGCGATTATATTAAGGGGTATGCATTGTCCCGTATTTAGTTTCATGCTTCTTTGAATGCTTAAATAATCCTCGTTAAGCATTCTTGCATCGATTCCTTCCCGCCTTAGATTTGCCACAAGCAGCGGCATGGACAGCGGATCCCATACGGGCATAAGAAGTATTTTGCCGTTGATGCCTGTTTCTATAGCAGGATTAATCGTAAGAGGGGTTTCGCCCGTACCGGTAACTGATTTTTGTCCTTTACCGGAGAATTTGTGGTTTCTAAACGCCCTGATGCCGGCTTCTATCCTTGTTTCGTAACCTGCATTGGAGTCGTGTTCATCGATCTGTAAGATTAGGTAGGGTTTACCCTTTTTATCAAATATCCTTTTAAGATATTCCGTAACAAACGAATCGGGCGAGCATTTAAATGAAGTAATTATAACGGGATAGAGGTTATCCGTTTCGGAAACCACCTTTGCGGTTTCGAGCATTTTAGATGCATAGTACCAGTGAAATGCCTTTAAAAGCGGTTCGATATCCTCCGTTTCGCTGCCGCTGCATGGAATCATATCCTGGTAAAAAGTTTTAACCCCTAAGGATGCAAATATTTCCGGAATGCCCTTGCTCATAGCGGGTGAAAGAATGGTATACGGTCTTCCTATAAAAACAATGGCAAAATCATTGATCCTTTCCTTCTCTTCGAGAAAGAGTTTTATTAGTTTTTCTTTGTGGATTCTGTTAATAGCGAGGGCTTTTTCGTAAGCCTTTCCGATTTTATTCATTGTAACAAAACTGCCGAGTACAGGTTTTAGTGTCTTATACAGTTGTTCAATGGAATGATGATAACTGTCTTTGTGGTTTATAAGCGGCATAATACACCGGCTGCGTAATCCCTCTTCTATACCCGACACCAATGCAGGACTAAACTGCGTATAGTAACAGTAGAGTCTCTCTGCATCCGCAGGTTTTTCCCTTGCCTGCAGGTAGTACGGAATAAAGATATAATCAGCTTTGCCGGATAAGTATTTTACATGGCCGTGAAAAGCTGTTATCGGGGCGCAAAACTCCGCTCTTGTGATTTCTTTACCCGTTTTGATAGGATCCTTAAACTTCTCGCTTGTGACTGTTGTAACTGAAAGTTCTTTAAAAAAATTCTTCCAGAGTTGAAGATCATCAAAAAGATGAAGACCTGCGGGGATGCCTATGCTGATCCCGGGCTTTTTAAAAGAATACTGTAACTGCGGTTTCCTGCCCGGAAGGATACTGCGCCCGGATTCAGCTGGTAATTTATTTTTCCCCTGCAGTTCAATATTGTGAAGGTACCTTTTTAAGTTGAGTAGTCCCGCCTTTTTCCCGGAATATTTAAAGATTTCCTCTTCCCCGTAAACAGCGGAAAAAATCTTTCTCCGTGCCGCTATAAGATCAAATCCCGATTTATTCGTATTAACAAATTTATGCACATTGTAGTCTCTGCCGCATAGAAAGCCGTAAGCAACTTTTTCGTTTTTTACCGAGGCAACCCTGATTCTGCAGTGGTTATTGCATAGATTACACATTTCGGTTTCTATCGGGATTGTTTCCTTATATATATCGAGGCCTTTAAACAATGGCACATAGTTTTGTTTTTCTTCTTCGGTAAGCCTCCGCTCCGTAAGTTCTCCCTCGGAAAGAAGCAATGCAACCCCCATAGCACCTGTTAAGTGGCAGTACTTCGAAACAAAAATGGGTTTGCCCAGTTTCTGTTCGAATGCGGCAACCAAAGCCTTGTTTTTCGCTGTAGCACCCTGAAAACATATCTTACTGCCTATTCCTGCCTTGCGGGCCACTTTCTGAAGATAGTTTTCGCGCACGGAAAATAATGCCGCGGCCAGTATCTCGTTAACGGAATAATCCTGATTAAGGTAATGATTTATATCACGCTCCATGAAAACGGTACACCTGTCGCTTGCAAGCGGCGAGGCAGCTCCTTCCGCCTTTGCCGAGTATTGCTGTAAAGGGCAGCGGAGCCTGTCTGCCTGTTCTTCTATAAAACTCCCTGTACCTGCCGCACAGACTGTATTCATTTGAGAAAAGGTAACCGTACCGTTTCTCATTGTTGTAAATTTAGCATCCTGCCCGCCTATTTCTATTATGGTATCGATTTCCGGATCGAGGATATATGCCGCTTTTGCATGTGCGGTTATTTCATCCAGAATAAGGTCCGCACCGATTATTCTGCCGATAAATTTTCTCCCTGATCCGGTTGTTCCGGTCCTTAGAAAATGCAGTGTAAGATTGTATTCATCTATAATACTATCTATGGCTTCGAAAATTGCCTGAACAGCTATAAGAGGTTTACCGCTCGTTTTCGTATAAAACCCGGCAATGACAGAAAGCTGTTCGTCGATTATCATAGCCTTTGTACTTGTAGAACCGATATCGATACCCATATAGACGGAAAATGTACTTCCCGGTTTAATACGGGTATAAATATCCACCTCTACGGGAGAAACTATTGCGTTATTTGTCTTTATTACGGCAGGTGTAAATTTATACGATTTTTCACCTGTAAATTCCGGGTAATCGGATAGTTTCAACTCTAACGGTTCATAAAAGTACTCTTTCTTCTTCTCTTCCGGAAGTATTATATCCTGCACACTGTTAAAGCTGTTCTCTGTTATAATCTCATTATCCTGGAGATACGAAAAACAGGCGCCTATAGCTCCGAATAGATGGGCATATTCATGTACGATAAAGGAAGTGCCTAAGAGAGATTCAAGGTGTTTTATAACAGCCCTGTTAAGTGCTACACCTCCTGCGATCAGGATGGGTGTTACGATCTCATCTCCTGCGAACAGTGTATCGGTAATATTCTTTGCAAGCCCGAGGCACAAACCGTCGCACACGGCCTCTATCGAATACCCTTCCTGTTGAGCGTGGATAAGGTCGGTTTTGGCGAATACGGCGCATCGGGAGGCTATAACCGGAATATCACCTGTATTTCTTAAGGCCGTTTCGCTCAGTTCCGCTGCATCTTTTAGGTTTAACCTGCGCGCCTGCTGGTCCAGAAAACTTCCCGTACCGGCTGCGCAGGAGGAGTTGGTGCGGAGCTTTCTGTAAGTACCGTCACTGTTAAACAGGATGAGCCCGAATTTTTCCGCACCTACAATAAGAATGGATCCGACCCTGCCGCAGTAATGTTTTACCGCCTCTATTACCGTCACCTGGTTGTCGTACCGGAAAGCATTCTTAAGAATGGGAGGGGTGGAGGATGTACAGGCTATTCCTCCTATATTATTAATATCAATTTCATTAAACAGGGACAAAAGATTGTCCCTTATCTTACCGTAATGCTGAATATAGTGGGAGCTTATTATTTTCCTATCATAGTCCGTTTCGACCATGGAAATCGATACGGAACCAATGTCTATTCCAAGCAGCCTTTTCCGATTCTTCATAACATATAACTCCTAAAGAGGCGTTACGATGTTATAGCTTTTTAGAAAAAGATAATAGTATTATAACCATAAAACCTGTCAGAGTCAC
>QILZ01000291.1 GCA_003233545.1 Spirochaetales bacterium | reverse complement strand
AGGCATCTTACCGACCCCTCCAATGCCTCGAGGACACTTCTATACAATATTAACGACGGAAGCTGGGATTCGGAGATTTTAAAGGAACTTAACATTCCGAAAGCTATGCTTCCTGTAATCTCAGCCTCTTCGGGAGACTTCGGCAAAACAAAAAGAGAACTTTTCGGCGTAGAGATACCGGTAACAGGGGCTGCAGGAGATCAGCAGGCAGCACTTTTCGGCCAGACCTGTTTTAAGAAAGGTGATGTAAAAATAACCTATGGTACGGGCTGCTTTACCCTGATGAATACAGGGAGCAGCCCGGTTTTCTCGAAGAATAACCTGCTTACAACAGTTGCCTGGGACTTAGGCGGAGGGCTCGAATACGCCATAGAGGGTTCTATTTTTATAGCAGGCGCTGTTGTCCAGTGGCTCAAAGACAAACTTCGAATCATAGGCAATTCGGTCGAGTCGGAAAAACTTGCACTATCCGTTAAGGATACCGGAGGTGTTTACTTTGTGCCGGCTTTTGTCGGTCTCGGAGCGCCTTACTGGGATCCGGATATACGGGGAACAATATTGGGGATAACCAGGGGAACAAACCGTGCACACATCGTACGGGCAGCCCTGGAAAGTATAGCATTTCAGAGCAGAGACTTAATCGATGCCATGGAACAGGATGTTACATTTAAGGTTAAAGAAATAAAGGCCGACGGAGGAGCTTCGCTTAACAGTTTTCTTATGCAGTTTCAGGCCGATATTCTTAACAAATCCATTATTCTGCCGCAGATATCCGAAACTACCGCTCTCGGCGCTGCCTGCCTCGCAGGACTCAGTACCGGCTACTGGGAAAATACCGGCGAGATAAAGAAAAACTGGAAAATAAGAAAAGAGTATACTCCTGAAATAAGCAATACTCTCCGAAAAGAAAAGATCGAGTCGTGGAACCGTGCGGTTAAAGCTGCAAAAACATTTAAATCACCGATTTAAATTATAAAAAAGGTTTAATCTCCGTTAAAACCGGAGATTAAACCTTGTGCCGCCGAGCAGAATTGAACTGCTGACACGAGGATTTTCAGTCCTCTGCTCTACCGACTGAGCTACAGCGGCAATATGTAATGCAAATTAACAAGAACTTTTATACTTGTCAATACCTTAACTCATTGAAATTTAACAATTACTCTGTTATCTTTTATAAACTATGCCTGCCCATATTACCCATATTATTTTCGGAGAAGAGGCCCTTAAGCGTTCCATTGGAACCGAGTCGGATAGAATTATTAGCCGGCATGGAAACATTTTCCGCTTTGCATGCCAGGGACCCGATTTTTTCTACCATAACCAACGCACGAAACCTTCCGGTTTAAAGTACGGATCCCTTCTGCATCACGAACATTACGGAAGATTTACCATAAACATGATCCGGATTTTAAGCGGATCCGCAGGGGGCAATTCAGAAACAGCGGAACAAATAGCTGCTTTTATACTTGGTTTTACAACCCACGCCATTCTCGATAGAAAGGCTCATCCCTTTATCGCATATTTTTCCGGATGGGTAGAAAAGGGTAACAAAGAAACAGAAAAATATTTTCGTTGTCATCCTTTTTTCGAGAGAATCATCGATCAGAAGATACTAAAAATCAGGAGAAACATTAACATAACAGAATTTGATACGGGAAAACTTATGTACTGCGGATCTTCCATGCCCGGCAGAATAGCAAAAACGTTCACGGATGCACTTAAAGTCACATTTCCGGTATTCAGCAGACCCGACGACCTTAAGAGATTCGGCAATGCATACAGAGACACTCTCTTTCTCTATGAAATAACAAATCCCACAAAGCCTATATTTTACGAAATGGCTCTGATCAAGGATATGGATGAGAATTACAGAAAAAGAAGAATAACACTCTTTTATACGGAAAAACTGCCCGAAGATATCGATTACCTTAACCTGAACCACTCAAAATGGTCCCATCCCTGCGACAATAAAGATATAAGAAGCAGTTCATTTCCCGAAATCTACGAAACTGCCCTTAAAGTTTCCGAACCTGTACTTTCCCGGTTATGGGATATATTAAAGACAATAACGGACAGCAGAGAAGTATCCGAAGATGCACTTAGAGAAATGGAAAGGGAAATAGGGAATACGGACCTGGAATCCGACCGTACCGATTTAACCAGGTGCATTCCTCAATACTCTCATCCATTGCCTCTTTACAAAATACTCGACACAATATACAAAAATGCAAAAAAACGTTACAGTTCAATATCGTACAGGGAAGATGAAGAGTAAATATTTAAGCAATACACAGGGAGGGGAGTAAGGCTGCATGAAAAACAATGGAGTATACGACAGAAACGGGTTTGTAAAAGAGACTGTCCGTGATACCGGATACCGCAAAGCCGCAGAATTCCTTATTCTGTTAGGCAAGGAAGATGCCGCCCGGGTTTTGGGTCATTTAACGGAAAAGGAAGTTAAGGGTATTACCGCGGAAATAGCTTCCATAAAGAATCTGGATGCAAAAGAGGCAAAAAAAGTCCTGGAAGAATTCGGATATCTTGCAACGACAAAGGACCTTATAGCACGGGGGGGCCTCGATAAAGCCAGAGAAATGCTTGTAAAGGCATTCGGCGAAGAAAAAGGAAATGAGTTATATAAAAAAATAGAGATGAAAACCGTTCCCCATCCCTTTGCCTTTTTAAATGATCTGGAAACCGATCAGATACTGATTCTTTTAAAGAATGAATCCGCACCTGTTATTTCCGTAATTCTTCCCCATGTAGATCCGTCATTGGCGTCAAAGATACTATCCGCACTGCCTGCAAAACTGCAGAAGGAAATTGTATCCAGAATATCCAGAATGGAGAAGATAAATCCGGAAGTTCTAAGAAGAACGGAAGAAGCTTTAAAGAAAAAAATACTCACACAGGGAGAGCTGGTTACTTATGAAATCGACGGCAAAAGCTCTCTTGCTGAAATACTTAAACATATGAGCACGACAGACGAAAAAAAACTCCTTTCCGATATTCAGGACAAAAACCCGGAGCTTGCAAAAGAAATAGAAAAAAAGATATTTACTATCGACGTATTAAAACACATGTATGATAAAGATCTTCAGAAGATTCTGCGTGACTACTCCGATAAGGAACTTGCCCTCATTATAAAAGGCGTAGATGATACAATAAAAGAAAAAATCATACACAATATATCCGAAAGAAGACAGGAAATGATACAGGAGGAGAGTAAATATATGGGTCCTGTGCGAATGTCGGAATTTAACAGGGCACTCGATGAATTCCTCGATTATCTGAAGCTTCAAAATGCACGGGGTGCAGTACAGATAGCAGGAGAAGAGGATAAACTTATACAATAAAAAGCACAGGAGATTTTAATGGAATGGGTATATATTATCGATCTGCACAAATATACCGGGCAGGAAGTGGAAATACGCGGCTGGCTCTACAACATGCGTTCAAAAGGTAAAATTGCCTTTCTCCAGCTAAGAGACGGCACAGGGAGGGTCCAGGGTGTTGCAGTTAAGGGTGAGTGCAGTGATGATGCATTTTTAAAGATAGACGGTCTTAAGATGGAAGCGAGCATTTCGGTAAGAGGAAATGTCCGGAAAGATTCGAGGGCGCCTTCGGGGGTCGAACTTACAATTTATAATATTACCGTTATTCAGAACCCGGAAGAGGATTACCCGGTTTCAAAAAAAGAACACGGCATCGACTTTCTGCTCGAGCACAGGCACCTATGGTTAAGGTCTTCGAGAACCGAGGCGCTTTTAAAGATAAGAAATCAGGCGGTAATTTCTTTAAGAAATTTTTTTAATGAAAAGGGATTTATACTCATAGATACCCCGATACTTACAGGCTCCGTAGGAGAAAGCTCGAGCACGCTTTTTTCCGTAAAGTATTTCGATATGGGGAATGCATACCTTGCCCAGACCGGACAGCTCTACCTTGAAGCGGCATGCATGGCATTCGGCAGGGTTTTTAACTTAGGTCCGACCTTCCGAGCGGAAAAATCCAAAACAAGACGGCACCTGACCGAATTCTGGATGCTGGAGGCGGAAGTTGCCTTTTTAGAGAACGAAGGCAGCATGGACTTACAGGAGGAGATGATATGCAGTCTCGTTGACAGTATTTTAAGCAAAAACGAAACCGAACTTAAAGTACTGGGAAGAAATACCGGTCCGCTGAAAAAAATTACAGCAGGGTTTCCCCGTATCGAGTATTCGGAGGCAGTAAAAATGCTCGACAAACTGGGGAAACCTGTAAAATGGGGTGATGATCTTGGCGGAGATGAAGAAACGGTATTAACAGAACAGTTCGAAAAACCGATATTCGTTACAAACTATCCGAAACATGCAAAGGCATTTTATATGAAGGAAAACCCTGAAAACGCGGAAACCGTGCTATGTGCCGACCTTCTTGCACCCGAGGGATACGGCGAAATAATCGGGGGTTCGCAACGAGAGGATCATTACGATAAGCTTATTTCAAGAATCAGGGAAGAACAGCTTCCTGAATCCGCATACAGATGGTACCTGGATCTACGCAAATTCGGTTCCGTACCGCATTCCGGTTTCGGCCTCGGCCTGGAGAGGACCATAACCTGGCTAACCGGCAGTAAACACGTACGTGAAGCAATACCCTTTCCGAGAACTATTTCCAGGCTCTATCCGTAACCGGCTGAGACACAAAAGTTACTAAGTTTTCCCGCTTACCTTTTTAAAAAGGCTTAAGTAGTTTTTTACATGGATAGGTGTAATAAATTTAGACAGAATATATCTGCGTCCTGCTCTGCCCATACTTAACCTCTTATCCTTATCTTTAAGGAGTTCGATAGTTCCCGATACGGCTTCCTCTATGGAATTAATCACAAAGCCCGTTTCCCCGTTTATGACCTGCTCCGGAAGCCCGCCTACGCCCGTTACAATAACCGGTTTTTCCTTTATCGAAGCTCCCGATACGACAAGACCGAAACCTTCGCGGTTGGAAAGAGCGTAT
>QILZ01000325.1 GCA_003233545.1 Spirochaetales bacterium | reverse complement strand
AGACCGGCATTTATCCCGGGAATAAGTCTGTATATTTAAAAATAAGAGACTCCGGGCCTGGAATTCCAGAACAATATTTAACTAAGATATTCGAACCCTTTTTCACTACAAAGGACGAATCCAGAGGAACAGGGCTCGGGCTTAGCATTGCCAGACAGATTGTTGAACAATACGGGGGTAAGATTTCAGTTAAAAACACGGATGAAGGAGGTGCGGAGTTCGAGATTATTTTACCTACTTCAGCGGACCAATCTCAGTTCTACAGACAAGCTTCTTCTTAAGTAATAATATCGATTACCCTGTTTAAATCATCCAGCGAAAAGTAGGATATCTCTATTCTTCCCCGGGAATCATTTCCTTTTATAACAATCTTTGTTCCCAGCATCGGGAGATATATTTCTTTTCTCTGTTTTATTTTTACCTTTTTTCTCAGAAGCGAACGCTTCCGCCTGACGTACAGACAACCCGTTTTTTAAGATTTGCTGAAACAGATTTTTCTGCTTTCCCTTATCCTCGATCATAAGGAGTGCACGTGCATGGCCGGAAGTGATACGCCCCTTACCGAGTGCATCCCGAATAGATCCCGGCAGCTTTAACAATCTTAATGCATTTGCTATGGTAGATCTTTTTCTGCCAACCTTTCGAGCGATCTCTTCCTGATTCAATCCGGAAATATCGATTAACCTTTTATAGGCGTACGCTTCTTCTATTGGTGATAAATTTTCCCTTTGAATGTTCTCTATCAAAGCTATTTCTAATTTTTCCTCATCGGAAAATTGTTTTACAATTACAGGTATCTGTTTTAAGCCGGCTATCTTTGCCGCCCTGACCCTTCGTTCTCCTGCTATTATTATATATTTTCCTTCTCCGGCCGGTTCAACTAAAACAGGCTGTAATATACCCTTCTGTTTAATCGAGTCTGCAAGCTCGTTTAAATTATCCTCATTAAAATCCTGCCTCGGCTGATAAGGATTCACCGAAAGAGAATCCGGAGAAACCTCATTTACAGCTGAAACATTACGATCCTCACCTGCAGTTTTTAAAAGGGCTTCGATTCCTCTGCCAAGAGCTTTCTTAGACATGACGTATTACCTCTTCCGCAAGTTTTTTGTAACTCTTTGCACCCGGACACTCAGGCGCATAAACATTTATCGGCTGGGCAAAGGACGGTGCCTCGCTCAACCTTATATTGCGGGGAATAATCGTACGAAACACCCTGTCCTTAAAAAGCCGCACAACCTCCTGTACAACCTCATGAGCAAGCCTCGTCCTTGTGTCGTACATCGTAAAAAGGATTCCGCCTATCTTTAAACCAGGATTAAGACTTTCCTGTACTCTTTTAACAGTATCAAGAAGAAAGCTTAAACCTTCGAGAGCGAAATATTCACACTGAAGAGGTATAATTACATAATTGGCAGCCACAAGTCCGTTCAAAGTAAGAATACCCAATGAAGGGGGACAATCAATAAAAACATAATCAAAAGAATCCTCTATCTTTTCTATGGCTTTCTTTAAAAAGTATTCCCTTTCTACCTGGTTTACAAGCTCGACCGATGCTCCCGCAAGATCGATACTAGAGGGTATAACATACAACCCGTCAACCGGAGTTTTTCTGACAGCATTTCCCACCGTTACCTTTTCCATAATTACTTCATAAATTCCGGGAGATTCATTGCTTAAACCCAAACTGCTCGAAGAATTACTCTGCGGGTCGAAATCCACAAGAACAACCCTTTTTCCCATTTCAGCAAGATAAGCACCCAAATTTACAGCAGTAGTAGTTTTTCCTACTCCGCCCTTTTGATTTGCAAACACGATTATTTTAGCCATATATTTTTCCCGTAGATAATAAAAGATATATTTACTTTTAACCAGGCAGAATGTTTCACGTGAAACATTTTTTACGGAACATCCGGACAGACAAAATCCGAAACATTTACTTCGGATTCGTCTGTTTTTCCGTTCTATGCTTCTTTTTCGGCACTTGCAACACCAACGACAATATCCGGTTTCGTTATATTGACTATCTTTACCCCCGTGGCATTTCTACCCTGACTCGGTATCTGTCTTAACCTTATTTTAATTGCCACACCCTGCGATGTTATACAAACTATATCGTCATTCCTTTTTACAGACAGTACTCCTGCAAGCTCCCCGCTCTTTTCCGCATATTTAAAGCATATCTGCCCTCTCGTAGCTCTTCCGTGAGGAGAAAAGAGATTATACGACAGCCTCTTTCCATAACCATATTGAGAAATCACAAATAGGGCCTCTTTATCCTTAACGATAACTATACCTATAAGTTCATCATTATTAACAAGCTTTATCCCCTGCACTCCGTGAGACGCTCTCCCCATTACTCTTACATTCGATTCTTTAAATCTTAAAGCATTTCCTCTCCGCGTTACAAGTACAACTTCATCGCTTCCCCTTGTTAATCTTGCACTTATAAGCCGCTCATTCTTATCCAGTCTTATGGCCCGTATCCCTCTCGCCCTTGCGTTCC
Source organism: Spirochaetales bacterium (assembly GCA_003233545.1). Lineage (GTDB taxonomy): Bacteria > Spirochaetota > Spirochaetia > SZUA-6 > SZUA-6 > SZUA-6. The sequence continues at coordinate 2,954 of QILZ01000325.1, read as the reverse complement.
TGAAATCCGCAGAAGTAACTCTTTTAACTATTCCCTTCGTAGTAGCCATAAAAATAAAGGTATTATCCGAGAATTCACTCAAGGATTCTATTGCGGTAATTTCTTCATTATTAGATATTGAAATAAGAGTTTTAATACTTTGACCGCGGGATGTTCTCGATCCCTCCGGTATTTCATAAACTTTCAGCCAGTAAGACAGTCCCTCATTCGTAATAAACAGTATGTAATCATGGGTCGAAGCAATAAAAATCTTTTCTATAAAATCTCCTGTCCGTAAATTCACAGCCGAACTTCCCCGGCCGCCCCTATTCTGTTGTCTGTATGCAGATACGGGAATTCTCTTTATCAGATTATTATGAGAAATGAGTATTACCATATCTTCTTTTGCAATAAGATCCTCTATATTTATCTCTTCGATTTCCTCATTTATAATTTCGGTTCTTCTCTCGTCACCATATTTTTTTGATATTTCTCCTGTTTCCTCTTTTACAACATCGAGTATTTTCTTTTCACTTCCGATAAGTTCCTTTAAATGCTTTATCTGGGCAAGAATAACCTTTAGCTCTTCCTCTAACTTTTTCGTTTCAAGAGCAGTCAGTTTCTGCAGCCTCATGTCGAGAATAGCCTGAGCCTGTATTTCTGAAAATTTAAATCTTTTTATTAAATTACTTTTTGCGGTCTCAACATTCCGCGATTTTTTAATTATTGCAATTACTTCATCTATATTCTCCAGGGCAATTACCAGTCCTTCCAATATATGAGCTCTTTCCTCCGCTTTTTTAAGATCATACTTTGCCCTTCTTGTTATCACCTCTTCTCTGTGTTTAATAAATAATCCGATTAATTCTTTTAATGATAAGACCTTCGGAATTCCTTCCACGAGGGCGAGGCTGTTTACAGAAAAATTTACCTGTAACTGCGTGTGTGTAAACAGTTGATTTAATATTAAACGCGGTTTTACATTACGTTTTAATTCGATAACTATCCGCATTCCGTGCCTGTCGGATTCATCCCTTAAATCGGTAATCCCCTCTACTCTTCCCTCTCTTACAAGGTCTGCGATTTTGATTATCAGATTTGCCTTATTAACCTGGTACGGTAATTCCTTTACAATAATAGCTTCCTTGCCGGATTTTACAGTTTCCAGAACAACCCTTGCCCTGACAACTATTCTGCCTTTCCCGGTTCTGTAAGCATCTCTTATGCCGTTTTTACCAAAAATAATACCACCGGTTGCAAAATCAGGTCCTTTGACATATCTCATCAGTTCCATTTCAGCTATATCGGGATTTTCGACCTGGGCAATAATTGCTCTGCAAATCTCTTTAAGATTATGAGGAGCAAGGTTGGTTGCCATTCCTACTGCAATTCCGCTGGAACCGTTAATAAGCAAAACGGGAAGAGCACTCGGAAGAACAAGCGGCTCCTGCATGGAACCGTCGTAATTGGGACCGAAATCCACGGTTTCTTTTTTTATATCACGCAGCACTTCATCGGAAATACTTCCAAGTCTTGCTTCGGTATATCTCATCGCAGCCGGTGTATCACCATCTACGGAACCAAAATTACCCTGGCCGTCCACAAGAGGATAACGAAGGGAAAAATCCTGCGCCATTCTTACAAGTGCATCATAAACGGATTGATCCCCATGCGGATGATATTTACCAAGAACATCGCCTACAATCCTTGCAGTTTTTTTATAAGCCCGTTCATGCCGCAGACCCATTTCGCTCATGGCAAATAGTATTCTTCTGTGAACCGGTTTTAATCCGTCTCTGGCATCCGGCAAAGCCCTGCTTACGATAACGGACATCGCATAGTTCATATACGATTCTTTTACTTCATCTTCTATTGCTACAGGAATTACCCTGCCCTTTATATCTGACACTCTTTTCTCCCAATCGATTCGATTATTTTAACCCGTTTTTATACATCAAGATTTTTAACCGACAGTGCATTATCTTCTATAAATTTTCTTCTCGGTTCGACATTCCCGCCCATAAGCGTTGTAAATATTTCTTCCGCTTCAACTGCATCCTCCAGCTTAACCTGCATGATACTTCTGTTTGCAGGGTCCATCGTAGTATCCCACAACTGATCGGGGTTCATTTCTCCAAGTCCCTTATAACGCTGTATCGATACACTTTTCCTGCTTTCCGATGCCTTAAGCTTTTTTTCTTTTTCTTCTTCATCGTATGCATAGAAAACTTTTTTACCCCTTGTTATCTTGTAAAGCGGAGGCATTGCTATATAAATATGACCTCTCTCGATAAGTTCTTTCATATACCTGAAAAAAAAGGTTAGCAGTAAAGTACGAATATGAGAACCGTCGACATCCGCATCCGCCATTATAATTACCTTATGGTATCTTAATTTTTCCAGGGAAAAACCGGCACCGGCACCGGCACCAATGGATGCTATAATAGGCTGCAGTTTTTCATTTGCAAGCACCTTGTCTATCCTGGTTTTTTCGACATTAAGCATTTTACCCCAGAGAGGTAAAATAGCCTGAAACTGTCTATCTCTCCCCTGTTTTGCACTTCCTCCTGCAGAATCTCCTTCCACGATATAAAGTTCACATCTTGTAGGATCGGTTTCCGAGCAGTCTGCCAATTTGCCGGGCAGACCTATATTCTCTAAAAGGCTTTTTCTTCGCGTAAGCTCTCTGGCACGCCTCGCAGCCTGCCTGGCCTTTGCCGCCATAATAGACTTTTCCAGTATCTTTTTTACAACTTCCGGATTCTCTTCGAAATATGCCGATAACCTTTCATTTACAATAGATTCAACTATACCTTTTACTTCGCTGTTTCCAAGTTTCGCCTTTGTCTGTCCTTCGAACTGGGGTTCCGGTATTTTTACCGATATTACCGCGGTTAATCCCTCGCGAACATCATCGCCGCTCAAATTTTCCGTAATCTTTTTAGCGAGGTTTAAACGCTTAACAAAATCGTTAA
>QILZ01000262.1 GCA_003233545.1 Spirochaetales bacterium | reverse complement strand
GCGGATACGACGGAATAGCCCTTGCAGAAAATGCACATCCTTCATTAACGACAATACAGGTTCCTATCTATGAAATCGGCCGTCAGCTTTTTGACATGCTGTATAAAATAATGAACAACCGGCCTTTAAAACAGAGGCAGATACTGCTCCCGCCGCAGCCTGTTATAAGAAATTCGGTCGGTCCGCCGCAGGGGAAAGAAAAACAGGGAAAGGAGTAAAAAAATCCTTTGGCGAAAGGTAAGCAATAAAATAATTAAAACAGGTATGGGAATATCTTCCCGGTATGGGAAGTGAAAAAATTAATATAAGGAGGGTTTTATGAAAAAACCTACAATGTTCCTGGTCGTCCTTCTGCTTACACTGGCTGTTACGGTCGGTGTATTTGCTACGGGAAAACAGGAAAAAAAACCTGCAAGTATTGAATTCTGGACGACAGAAACACAGTCCAGCAGAGTCAGCACCATTCAGACACTGGTAGATATTTTTCAGGGCATCAATCCCGAAATAAAGATTTCGGTTGTACCGGTGGATGAAAACGACATGCCGAAACAGGTTGCGGCCTCTTCCGCAGCAGGCAATCTCCCTGCCATAGCAGAGACAGGTTCCGAAAACTCGATCGATTTCGGTTCCTCAGGACTTCTCGACATGAAGGAAGCCACAAAGATTATAAACTCGATCGGAAAAAGTGCATTCTATGCCGGCCCGTTATCGATGCTTGAAAGCCCGAATAAAGGAAGCTACTATGCACTTCCTTACCACGGCTGGATACAGGGACTCTGGTACAGAAGCGACTGGTTTAAAAATGCCGGTTTAAATCCGCCGAATACCTGGGAATCAATAGAAAAGGCAGCCAAAACCTTTTATAAACCGGACAAAAACCAGTACGGTATTCTTGTGGGGACAAAAGCGGAGAATTATGCCGAACAGTGTTTTACACAAATTGCCATTTCCAATAAAGCACGGATATTTACAAGTGACGGGAAACTTATATTCAACTCTCCGGCAATGAAAGAAGCCGTCCAATACTATGCAAAACTGGCAAAGTACAATCCTCCGGGGCCGCAGACTTGGAGAGCAAGGGATTACTATATACAGCAGAAGATGGCCATGTTCTTCTATTCGACATACATCATGGACGATCTGGCACTTGCGGATGTTGCAGCGAGTTCTCTTACGGCAAAGAATTTCAAGAACCTCAAGGGAGCCTCATTCGATTCCAACCTTGTTACGCAGACAGGTTTTGCTCCTATTATTACGCATAAACAGCCTTCATCCTACGGTGTAATTGTTGCACTTAATATTTTTAAACAGAAAAAAGCCGCCGATACGGCTGCCGCAGAAAAGTTTATCAAGTACATGTACACTGAAGATGCCTATGTAACATTCCTTCATATGGCACCAGGCGGAATGAACCCCGTAATTAAAAAGATTGCTGCAAGTGATAAATTCATGAACGACCCCAAAGGTATCTTTAAGAAATACGGCAAAAAAAAGATACAGTCCATCATAGCCGGTCTGGAAGATATAAAACGGTTCGGAATCGTAGGCGGAAAATTAATTCCTCAATACGGAAAGATTTTCTCACAGAAGATTATTCCTCAGATGATATACAAGATCACTCAGGAAAATGCCGATGTGGATAAATCCATGAGCTGGGCAGAAGGCGAAATGAAAAAGATTGTAGAATAATCTCATGTTTTAAAAAGGCGGGGTTCTTATTCGGAACCTTGCCTTTTTTTGTCTTTTCCGGTTTTACCCGCTCGATTTTATAAAAGGAGGTGAAAGAGTGACTGTAAAAGTACCCGCAGTAAGAAGTAACAGGGTGATTGTAAAAGCACATACACTTAGAATAGAAGAAGAACGATTCGGCTGGAAACTTATACTGCCCTCTGTAATAATTATCGGTTCTCTTATCATATACCCTATCATTTATAACATGTATTTAAGCTTGTTCGATGTTAAACTTCAGGGAGCTAACATCTATATAGGGTTACAGAACTATAAAAATGTACTCACCGACCCGTCATTCTGGCATGCCGTACTTACAACATTTATTTATGTTATCGGCACTACTATCGGAACAACCCTTATCGGCCTTGGTGTTGCACTTGTCATGGTAAAGAATTTCCCCTTTAGAAGCCTTGTCCGTGCACTTATACTGCTCCCCTATATAGCTCCCGTTATTTCGGTTGTATTCTCCTGGCAGTTTTTTTTCGACCCGGTAAACGGCTTGTTTATGCATGTAACGTACGACATGCTCCATCTGTTCGAAAAGCGGTTCAGCTTGATCGGTTCTCCGCAAAATGCCGTTATTGTGGCAATAATCTTTAATATATGGAGAAGTTTCCCGTTTTCTTACCTGATGATACTTTCCAGGCTCCAGTCTATCGACAATTCCGGTTACGAAGCGGCAGAAATAGACGGCGCGAGTTCATGGCAGAAATTCCGGTATATAACATTTCCCGAACTCTACTTCGTTATAGGTTCTATCGTTATCCTGCGTGTAATATGGAATTTTAACAAATTCGAAGATGTTTACCTGCTCACCGACAATGTAAAGGTTCTGTCCGTCTATACCTATTTTAAGGCCTTTACAGGTGTAATGGACCAGGGCCAGGGCGCAGCACTCGCATTGATTCAGTTTCTGCTCTTAATCGGATTTATTCTGTTCTACGTAAAGAAGGTGTTAAAATGGTAGTAAAAAAGAAAAATATTATCAGAAAAACAGGGTTTTTTCTCCTTATCCTTCTTATAGTAACATTTGCGGTTTTCCCGTTTCTCCAGATGCTTTCACTTTCGCTTAAGTACCAGTTCGACTGGGGGAATCCTTCATTAATACCCAAAAAAATCAATTTGGAGGCATATAAAGAGCTTCTTAATATCGGAACAAAATTGAGGGCTGTTCCGGATTCCATAAAGAGGCTTCTGGAGAATAAGGCTCTTACGAGGGCACAGAGACGGTCTATAACAAAAAAATATCAGGAAACCGGGGATGTATTCCCGTTTCTGCGCTACTTCGGGAACTCCTTTTTCCTCTCCTTTACCGCATCCTTTATTTCCCTGATAGTAGCAACCCTGGGCGCATACTCGTTCAGCAGGATAAACTACAGGGGAAGGGGAATTATCCAGAGAGGCGTGCTGTTTGTTTACATGTTCGGGGGCATTCTCCTCCTGATACCCCTCTACCAGGTTGCCATTAAAAGCGGGCTGGCGCGCACTGGTTCCGGATCATTCATATCCCTGCTTATTATCTATATGGTACAGACACTTCCCGTTTCTCTCTATATGCTGGGCAACTACTTCCGCTCCATTCCCTTCTCTATCGAGGAAGCGGCACTAATAGACGGATGTACGCGTTTCGAAATAATCTACAGGGTAATCATCCCCCTGTCGCTGCCGGCACTTTCGACGGTATTTATATACGCCTTTATGATTGCATGGAACGAATACCTCTTTGCATCCGTTTTTTTACGTTCTTACAAGAATCTATACACTCTTCCCATCGGTTTAAAAGCGCTTTTTGTATCTAAAAATGCCATCTGGGACAGAATAATGGCAGCTTCGATACTAACGGCAACACCGGTCGTGATTCTCTTTATGATAGTTCAGAAAAACCTCGTAAGCGGATTAACGTCGGGGGGTGTAAAAGAATAAATACGGGAAAAGAATAAGATTCAGGCTGTCTGGATATTTATCACCGAAGGGATCGTGCGGAGGTTTTTAAGGACCTTTCCGAAATCTTCGTTGTAGTCGAACTCTACGGTAAAAAAACCTGTCAGGGTATCCTGATCGATCTCGTCCAGTTTACCCTCTATCAGGTGGCCATTGTACTTGCGCAAAGCTCCCTCTATCTCCGAAAACAGATTGGTAATAAGTTTGGCCGTAACTTTAAAACGCCGTGTAGATTTTGGTGAAATCGTTTCCCATTCCACCTCTATTTTACGTACATCAAAATCTTTTATATATGCAAGATTATTGCAGTCGGCACGGTGAACAATAATTCCGCGGCCCCGGGATATGTAGCCGATTATCGAATCCCCTGTAGAAGGATTACAGCATTTTGCCAGGCGGATCATCATATTCCGCTCTCCGTCTATCCTTATTCCTATTTTCGATTTATCCAGAATTCTCTTTTCCGGCTCTTCCGGCGATGTTTCGTTTTTTTCTATAGTCTGTGAGAAACGGGCGGGTTCCTTTCGTCTGGCAACAATATTTCTGTCTATTATTAACCCCGTATCATGCAGATTAAGCCAATGCCTTATCTTCGACCGGGCTCTGGCGGTTTTAACATATCTGAGCCAGTTAAGATGAGGATGTGCCGATGAGGATGTGATAATATGCACGACCTGAGTATTTTTAAGCTCATTCTTTAACGGAATAATCATTCCATCCGCCTTTGCGGTCAGGCAATGATCCCCTATTTCGCTGTGGATATGATATGCAAAGTCTATTGCCGTCGAACCCTTAGGCAGCTCTTTTACATCCCCCTGGGGAGTAAATATATAAATCGAATCACGCAGCAGTTCCCGTTTTATCTCTTCCAAAAATTCGCCGGATACCGCTTTTGCACCGTCCCAGCTTTTAAGCTTATTAATAATAGAAAGCTCTTCCTCTTTTACCACTTCCCTGGAAATACCCTTTTTATATAACCAGTGGGCAGCAATACCATCCTCCGCAGTATGATGCATGCCGTATGTCCTTATCTGTATTTCTATCATAACTCCCGAATAACCCATAACGGTTGTATGGAGACTTTGATACTTATTCGATTTAGGCATTGCAATATAATCTTTAAACCTGCCTGCAATCGGCATAAAAAGCTTATGAACCAGCCCCAGAACTTCGTAACACATACTCGGAGTATCCGTCAGGATTCTGATGCCGAGCAGATCATATATTTCCTCCATGGGTTTGCCCCGTTTTTTCATCTTTCGATATATGGAATAAAAATGTTTTGCCCTGGTTTCGAATTCCACAGGCAGGCCTGCTTTTTCGGCTTCCGCTGATATTGCTTCCTGGACCTTTCGTAAATACTCCGCTCTTCCCTCTCTGTTAACGGCAACGAAACTCTTTATCTGCTGATAAACCCGGGGCTTAAGATACTTAAACGACAAGTCTTCCAGTTCATCCTTGATCCTTGAAATCCCAAGCCGTCCGGCGAGAGGAGCATATATATCGAGACATTCCGTTGCTATTCTCTTCTGTGATCCGGGATCGAGATACTCGAGAGTCCTCATGTTGTGAAGTTTGTCCGCCGTTTTATAAGGATGACACGAATATCCTTTACCATGGCAAAGAGCATTTTCCGGATTGTTTCCGCTCCCTGTATCGTCCTGCTCTTTCCGCGCAAAAAGGATATTTTTGTTACCCCGTGGACGAGCGACTCTACCTCTTTGCCGAATTCATGCCTTAAGTCGCTGCGGCTTATTACCGTATCCTCGATTACATCATGAAGAAGAGCGGCAATGACTGCCTTATAATCTAGTTTCAGATCGATAAGGATTTCCGCAACATTAAGGGGATGTATAATATACGGTTCACCGCTTGCACGTTTTTGTGAATAATGCAGTCCCGCAGCCCAGCGTGCAGCAGCCATAATTTGTTTACGTTCAGGTTCTTCGTATCCCTTTAATTTTTCAAAAAAGGGTTTTAATATCCTGGAACTCT
>QILZ01000031.1 GCA_003233545.1 Spirochaetales bacterium | reverse complement strand
ATAGGGAGAATAGGGGAAAAGGTTATCTTGTCCGGACAGATAACCGAATGGTTGCCGCAGCGGTAAAATTCTCCGGCGACACTCTGTGGATAGGGGCTTTCAGCTTTTCCGACAACACAGAACATGTATTAATACAATTTGACCGGCCTGAACTGCCTGTCGATGAAGGTGAATATTTTAGAATCGTTGATCCGTTATACTCCCATATAACGGGCAGGTACGGCTATATTACCGGGAAAGAACTCCGTATTTCAAAGATATCCGCTGTCATCCCTTATACCGACAGTATAAAGCTGTTAAAACTGGAAGTATTAAAAAATCCGGAAAAATTTTATGAGGATTTTCTGTTACACTCGATTCTCAGACTCCGTACAATAGGCAATGCCGGTCATATCCTTTCCAACTTTGCATTCTTAGAGATTGCGGCTCATGCCGGTACATTCGACGAGTTTTTAAGGTTCGTTTCCGGTCACCTGGTGTCATGTTATGAAAGCCGTAAAGAGGAATCGGAAGAAATACTGGAATTGGGGTTAAAGAGGGCACTTTTTTACATGTTTAAGAACGGAATTAAGCCCGGGGAACAGCCCGGGGAACAGCTTTTAAACTATATTAACCGTATGTCGGAATCTTCCGACGGCGTTATTAGTAATCTCGGTAAAAAGTTAAAGGAACATAACAGACAGGGGCCTCTGGTTTTTATTACGGCAGAGGCTGTTCCTTTTTCCAAAAGCGGCGGACTTGCGAATGTCGTGTATGAACTGCCCCTGGAGCTCGTTAAGATGGGCGAAGAGGTATATGTAATTACACCTCTATATAAAAACGGCGACAGCAATGCGGTAAAAAAAATGCTTTCCTCCATTGAAAGGTATGGCATAACTTATTCCGGAATTAATATGCGGTTCGAAGTAGGAGACAATTTTTACGAAGTCGGTGTACACAGGGGCGATGTCGACGGAATTCACTTTATACTGCTCGAGCATCATGAACTATTCGACGGATTATACTGGGGGTATACGGCCGAAGAGAAATTAAAGAGGCGTATTGCACTTGGACGTGCTGCCGCAGAGGCCATTACCGTATTGAATTTAAATCCCCTTTTCGTGTTTACAAACGATGCCTTTGCAGGACTGTTTAACGGAATAGTACGGACCGATCCTTATTATTTTAACAATAAGAATTTCATCAGAACAACTTTTTTTCATATTGTTCACAATGGAAACTGGCAGTACTTTGATTCCTACGGCAGGTACGAAAATGGAAAGGATTTATTTAATCTGTTCAACATACCCCGGAACAGGTTTATCGAGTTCAGCGACCCGGTGGAGCCTGAAAAAATAAACTGCATGGCTTCGGGTGTAAGATTTTCCGATTGTGTTATTACGGTAAGCCCGTCCTATGCCGGGCAGATTAAAGTGGCAGGCGACGGCCTGGAGCATGTGCTTAAGGAGGTCGTGGGAATTAATAATGCGATCGGCAGGGATTTTATCGGGCGTATTCAAAAAAAGTTTGATAGTTCCGGATTCGTCGATAAGTACTATCCGAAACTGTGCGAGTATATCTATAATAATGAAATTCTGCAGGAAAAGATAGAGCTGCGTTATCCCGAATTGTTAATAAGCCCTGATTATTATAAATCCGTAAAGAGCAAGATAAGACGGGAAACTCTTTATAGGATCAGGAACAAGCTGCTTCTTCAGTTTCAGAAGGGATTTTCCGTTGATCCGGATAAAATTTTATTTACCATGATTCACAGAGTCGCAGGGCAGAAAGGATTTAAACTTCTTCTGGAGGCCTCGGAGGGTATATTTTCCCGTCTTGGTTTTCAGGGTATTATAGGTGGACCTGTTGCGTGGGGAGACCTGTCCGGTGAAGAGCTGGCACACGGTCTGGTGCAGTTAGGTTCGTATTACAGGGACAGCGTATCGGTTACCATAGGTTTTCAGGATATAAGTATTCCTCTGCTCTCTTCCGATCTTTTTTTAATGCCCTCCATGTATGAGCCCGGGGGGATATCCCAGCTCGAAGCGATGGCATGCGGCTGTCTTGTAACTGCAAGGGCAACGGGAGGATTAAGAGATACTGTCCGCCCGGTAAAAATCAAGGGATATATTGTTACAGGGAACGGGTTTTTATTCGGTGATTATAATGCAGGCTCCTTTTACGATGCCATGGAAAGAAGTATGTTGTTCTTTAAAAAAGCGAGCGAGATAGTCCTATATAGAGCGAGGAATAATGCGAGGAATTCCGTTTATTACTGGGACAGGCCGGCCAAAAAGTATATCGATACGATTTATTCCCGTAAAGAGATAATCAGGGTTGTAGAAAAAAGGGATATCAAGAAAAATAGAGATTGACAATAAAGGATTTCAATTTTACCTTGTGAGTATGAATAATATTTCGTTTTTAAGAAAGCCGATCGCCTATAAATTTTATAACGCAACGATAGGGCTTATAATTATCAATTTTATAATGTTTCTCTTTACTTTTATTAATCCTTACGTTTTGGGATATCTCGCATTAACCCCGATTCTTGTAGTTAGAAGAATGTTCGTCTGGCAGATTTTTACATATATGTTCATTCATGCCAATTTTACCCATATATTTTTAAATATGCTTGCCCTTTTTATCTTCGGAGTACCTCTGGAGAGGAGACTCGGAAGTACCGAGTTTTTGGTATTTTACTTTACAGTCGGAATAGGCGCAGGTCTTTTTACGCTTGTCTTTAACTGGTATTCCGGAATGTTTTTAATACCGGTCGTCGGAGCATCGGGGGCAATATACGGTCTGCTTCTGGCATATGCTGCGCTTTTCCCGGATTCCGTACTCTTTATTTTCGGGATTCTTCCGTTAAGGGCGCCGATAGCTGTCCTGCTTTTTGCAGGTCTCGAAATTTTCTTCCAGCTTACTAACCTGCAGACAGGGATTGCACATCTTACGCACCTTGCAGGGATTGCCTTTGCCTATTTTTACTTTTTAATCAGGTACAGGATTAATGCCATAACGGTATTCTTTAAAAAATAGGTCTGCCAAATATTTTATGAATCGCTTTTACCGGTAAGTGCAGGCCAGTATTTACCGATAAAAATAAAGGTGAAGAACATTTTTCTCTGTATTCTTTTTATCTTCTCTTTAACAGCAGGATATTCGGAAAGGCTCTCCGTTAATGTATGGTGGGAACTGGAACCGATGGTTTCCCTCAAAGGAGAATATCCTGTCCCCAAGGACAGGGCGGTAAAGAATCTTCTGGAAGAGGCAAGGATCTTTTTATCTTCCATGATTTACGGATACGGTTTTATATACACTCCCTCCGATAAGACGAGGAAGATTAAGGAGGTGTTTGTACTTAAGCCGGCGGCCCTGATAAAGTGGGGTGATAAACGGTTGGAAGTAACGGATGTCCGGCAGGAAAATAAGAGACTCTATGCAAAGGTACTGTATCATTTACTGGAATTTCAGTATTTAAACAGAGAGGCATGGTCCAGCAGTGCAATAGCTGTTTCTGCGGGCATGGGCACCGGAAATGTTTTTAAAGGTTCCGGACAGAGAAGGGTTTCTTTTAAGAATGCTATTAAAGATGCAGTCAGGAACTATCTCAGAACGAGGATATACAATAAGCCCCGTGAAGTAAGCGGAGAGGTTATTGTATGGAACAGCCCCGAAGTAACTGTGAATAAGGGAATGTATGTTACAACAGTAAGAATTAAACTCAGGATAAAAAAGGTTGTTCCTTATAGAATATTTTAATAAAAATGTTTATCTTCTCTTATTATGATGAAACCGAATAGATTAAAAAGCAAAATTTTTTATATGCTCTTTGCGGTTCTTGTTTTTTCTCTGCCGGGAGTACGGCTGGCTGCAGAGAAAAATTCTGACAAAGGAAACTCCGAAGGAGACAAAATTGTAATAGCCTTCGGCCGGGGAAACTGGAGTCTGGATCCGCTCCATCTCTATACGACTGTCGGACTTCAGATAGCTACGGGTATCTATGAGGGGCTTGTAACATATCATCCCTTTACCCTGGAACCGATGCCCGGTGTTGCTGAGAGGTGGGAGATTTCCGATGACGGGCTTACCTACAAATTTTTCCTGCGCAGTGATGCGGTGTACAGCAACGGCGATCCGGTTACAGCGGAGGATTTTCGCAGTTCATGGCTCAGAATGCTTAATCCGAAGGCAAAGGCCGAGTATTCATTTTTGTTCGATATAATAAAAGGGGCTGCCGATTACAGGAAAGGGAAAACAAAAAATGCAAGAGAGGTAGGAATAAAAGCGGTTTCGGAGAAGGAACTCGATGTGGTGCTTAATAAACCCGCATCTCAGTTCTTAAAGATACTCTGCCATACAAGTTTTGTCCCTTTAAATAAAAGATATACAGGGGATAAGAATTGGAACGGATCAGGTATTATTGTCGGCAATGGCCCCTTCCTGATGTACAAAAGAACAAAGGGAGAAATTGTTCTTAAAAAGAATATGCTCTACTGGGATAAAAAGAATGTAAAAGTAGATACCATTCGAGTAATTCTTACCGATGATACGAAGAAGATTTCGAAAGAATTTAACGGGGGAAAGATCCAATGGGCGGATGACTGGGATCCGAAACTTATAAAGGATACATCTGATATTGTAGCCTATCCCCTGTTCGGAACAGGCTATCTGTTCTTTGTGACGGATAAAAAACCATGGAACGACTACAGGGTAAGAAGGGGCCTGGCGCTCATGGTGCCCTGGGAGAAATTAAGATCCGCTAATTTTCGTATACCGGCTTCCACACTTGTTCCGTCTGTTCCCGGGTATCCGAAACTTAAAGGACTTGTTAAACAGAATAAAAAAGAAGCGGAGAATCTGCTTAAAGAAGCCGGGTATCCTGACGGCAAAGGCCTTCCGGAAATAATTTTTAAGGTTTCGGATTCCTCCGGTGCATTAAAAATAGTTAAAAGTATAGCTCAAATATGGCGTAAAGAGGCTTCCGCGGAAGTAACGATTAAAACCTATCCCTATGATGAGTACCTTAAGGAGCTTAAAAAGGATGATTACACTATAGGCAGTGCAACATGGATCGGAGATTTTGCAGATCCTCTTACTTTCCTTCAGCTCTGGATGAGCGGAGGTAACTTAAATGATTCACGGTTTAACAGTAAAGAATACGACGGCATAATAGAAAAGTCGTACGGTGAAAAGGGCATGGAAAGATATAAACGCCTTGCCGAAGGAGAAAAAATACTTCTTAACCGGGCTGTGGTTCTTCCCCTTAATAATCCGCCTTCTTTTAATCTTATAAATCTCGAGTTAATCGGAGGCTGGTATCCCAACCCTCTTAATATTCATCCGTTTAAATATCTGTACTACAAGGCGGTAACACTGCCTCCGGGAATAGCCATGGGGCAGTAGAACGGTATCGATACTATTTTGCTTTTGCGAATCTTAAAAGCTTCATCAGGAAAGGTGAAAGGGGTTTATTCTTAAGTCTTTTTTTAAGGTCGAAGCTGAGCTTTCCCCATATTGGGAAATTTGTTATCTCTGCAAGTTCGACCCATGTTCCGTCCGGGTCGCTTACGTAGGCGAAAAATGCAGAACTGCCGCCTCCCATATCAAACTTATCGGTATTCGCCTCTATTACAGGCCCCGCCCCCGACCGGACGAGTTGTCTATAAGTAGCTTCTATATCATTTACATCGAGGCAGAGTTCCATAATTCCCGAATCCCCCCATCCTCTTTTCCCGTACCTGTGAATATGCCTTCCCTTATTCA
>QILZ01000400.1 GCA_003233545.1 Spirochaetales bacterium | reverse complement strand
TTGAGCCTTGCAAGAAGTACAAAAGCAGAGGCAAAGTGAACGCAGTAGCCTGTTTTTTTCGAAAAGAGAAAATCAGATATAAAATCCTCACCTTTTCCAGGCGGTGAAACCTTAAGACTGTAGGTATAGTTAGAGGATAGATAGCTCTCTATCGAATCCAGTACGGCTGATTTCATCGCAGCCGGAGATACCGTTTTCATCGCAGCCTGTGATACGTTCCTTCTCTTTGTATTCCGGGCCGAAGCACCGAGTTTTTCCGCAAGCTTTCGAACATCCTCGGGCAGCTCATCGGGAACCTGCAGGTACCGCTTTACCTGCTCAGGCTTTAGTAATGACTGCGGTTTAGCTGTCTGTTCGGAGGATTCTTTTATATATATTATGTCGCCTGTTTTAACAGGCTCTTTAAATACAAATCCGGTATCCATAGAACCGGTAAGCTGCAGTGCATCATTCTTTTTACTTTTATCCGCCCTTTCCACCGCAATACCACGCGTTTCCAGCGTATGCGGCAGAAGGTAGTAATATTCAAGAAGCAGTTTGATTTTTAATGAAGCATGAGAAATATCCGTAAGCTTCCAGTTAAACTTTTTATGAGTATCTTCTAAGGTATTTCTCCACTCCTTTCCGGTATAATCATTAAATACAGCTGTTCTTAAATATATCGGCCTGCCGCTGTTCTTTCTATCTGCCGATACAACATTCAACTTAAAAATGGGAGCGGATGCCAGCACAGGTGTGCCTCCGAGCCTCTTCTCGTTAAAGGAGTAGCCGTACCCGGGCATTCCGTAGAGAAGGGGGAACCGGGGAAACAGTGCTACAACGGCCTTCCGCAGGCCGGGTTGAAGTTTAGTATCTACAAGTTCGCTCCCCTTTGGGCTGTATGTAAGTGATGTGCCGAATGCTACCAGTGCTGTAAAACCGGCAAAGAGGACATAGAGCATCAGTCTATTAAACCTTTTCCCTCTTTCGGAAAACCGTACTGCCCTGTAGATAAAGAATACACCTGTAGAACCAAGAAAGAGCAGGTACAAATCAGGAGTCTGAAAAACCAGCATGGCCAGTCCGCTGAGAATAATACCGAGGAGAATAAAAGGCAGAAAAATTCCAGCTGTATAAAAATCAATCCCTGAAATAAGAAAAGCCGGGATAAGCACAAAAAGATTGGAGACAACGCCGTGCTGTAAATTGCGTGCTGCGGCTTCGAACCATATCTTATAGGCGGAAAATGGAGTTATGAGCAGGCCTGCAAGGATAACAACCGCAAAGAATAATCCGCTTAAAAAGAAAATTATCTTAAAAATTCTTTTGAACTTAAAACTTAAATATTTGGAGGGATATCCCAGGTACAAAATAATCGATGCAGAACGTATAAAAATGAGACTTATTAAAAACAGCAGAGATATATCGCTCTTAAGATAACTCCGGATAAAAACAGGGAAACCAAAATATAATGTAAGTGCAAGGATATCCTTAAACATCTCTCTTTAAATCCTCTGCTATCATCTTCGAATTATGAACCGCAAGTATTCTTGCACCGCGGTCTATAAGACGGTTAAGATGATGTTCCGTTTCGCCTATCCTCCTGCAACCGGACAAATTGAACACTATCAGAGATGCCCTTTTTGCGTATGCGGATTCCCCGGCCATATCAAAAAGCTTGGAATCCATGACATGAGTAATGAACACCATGCCGGCAAGACCTGTGTCATACTGCCAGTGGAATCCGAACATCTTTAGAGGAGAAACGGTATTCCTGAACTTTATGAGAATAGTTGACTTGTAGAGCTTGTTAAAATCAGAACGATTCTGCACAGTAATCGGATTTTTCCCCGCTATAAATATATTTATACTGATCCCGGATTCTAAAAAGTGATTGGCTAAAGCGATGAGAATCTCAACTGAGATATCCTCTGCTATAAGTGCCTTTACTCCGCTAATACCCTCCTTCCTTAAATCGAGATATATAGATACTGATGGTTCGGTAGAAATACCGTACTCTTTGATGAACGGTTTTCCTGTACTTGCAAACTTTTTCCAGTACACATGGCGGAGAGATTCTCCCCTCCTGTAATCGCGTAAGCCTGTAAAAAGAGTCGTATCCGGGACAATACCCGAGCCGGCTGTCTGCTTTTCCGCCATCCCCCTTCTAAGAGCCAGAGGGAACCCTTTGAGAGTAATTATTCTCGGATATACATAGAAAGTCCTATACCAGATACTCCGGGATATTTTAAAAAGGCCCAATAAATCTTCGTACACTATCCTATGGAGCCCTATTGTATATACCCCCCTGTAAGGACACTTAATTACGTATTCTCTCTTAAGTTTTTCTCCCTTAAGAAGATATGCAGAGAAGTCTTCTGTTAACCTCTCCAAATATGGATGAATGAGTTTAAAATGAACATTGATCATCGGAATTGGAAATGGAGATTCATTTGAGATTATCAATGTATATTTTACCGTTTCGCCTTTTACCGGGTGTTCATTGCTGAAGTTCTGGGAATACCGTACAAACAGATGAGAGACAATAAGATACAACAGAGAAAACAGAGGAGTAAAGAAAACCAGGTAAAAGAGAAAAATAAAAAAAGAACCCAGGTAGCTTCGTGCAAGAAAGAAAAGGATTAAGATGAAAATATAGTACCCAAGATACCGGAAATTTACTTTTAAAGGAAAATTTACTTCCATCTATACTTATGAAAATCCCATAGACATTAAAACCCTGTCGGGACAGGGAGTAAGTCAAGTATCTTAAAAACAGCAGTTTCTGTATCTTTGATTTCTGTTATCGATTCGGCAGAGACGGATAACCTGTGCCTTAGAACAGCCGGAGCACATATCCTGATATCTTCCGGTATAACAAAATCTCTTCCTTCGAGGAAGGCATTTGTCTGAGCCGCAAGAAGCAAGTGCTGAGATGCCCTGGGACTTGCACCATATTTGAAAATCCCGCTGCTCCTTGTTCTACCTATAATTCCTACGAGGTACTTTTTAAGCTCAGGCTTTACATACACTCCGCGGACAGCCTCCTGTATTTTAAGTATTACTTTTTTATCACACACCGGTTTTAGTTCTTCGAGGGGACTGTTTACCATGAAACGGTTTAGAATAGCCGTTTCTTCATCTGCAGAGGGAAAGCCCATAGAAAAGGAAATCCCGAATCTATCAAGCTCTCCCTCCGGCAATGGGAATATGCCCAGGAAATTTTCAGGATTCCTCGTTGCTGCTATAAAAAAGGGCTCGGGCAGTTTGTATGTTGTTCCGTCAATGGAAACAGTATTTTCCTGCATTGCTTCCAAAAGGCTAGACTGAGTTCTCGGTGATGCCCTGTTTATCTCATCTGCAAGAATAAACTCGTGCATAACCGCCCCCTCTCTATACAGGAACGACCGCTTTTCCGGATTCCATACGGTCATCCCCACTATATCTCCCGGTAGGAGATCGGGAGTAAATTGAATCCTTACAAAGTCGAGCCCAACACTCTTTGCAAGTGATTTTGCAAGGGTTGTTTTGCCGACTCCGGGAATATCCTCTATGAGTACATGAAGTCCGGAACATAGCCCGAGAACCAGAAGTTTAATCTGCCTTTCTTTACCTACAATAACACGGGAAATATTTTCGGCAATCCCTGCCGCACTTTTAGAAAGGCCCTTTAATGCTTTTTCCATATTACCTTGCAGGGAGTTATCCCTGTTACTCTATCGGTAATAATAGCAGAACAAGGCATATTTACAAGAGTCCGTTTTATCCATCATTTTTCCACTTTTTTTACGTTTTATAAAAAGACTATAAAAGGGTTGGAGACTTACCCCCATCGTCTATTTTAATTCCATTTAAATGCAAAATAATATGCCCTAATTCTTCTCCGATTGTAAAAATAGCACTCTTTTCCTCATTCATATAATGATATTCATCCATAAAGATCTGAAATACCCATAGACTGCAATATATAATCAGCTTTTTGTTGGTTTTCTATGTAGGTTATTTCTCTATATTTCAATCAACCAACCGTCCCTGCCATTCATTCTCTTTTTCTACAATTTTAACGAGTTTTTTTGTAGTTTCATAATCTAATTTTCTATTATCAATAGCTCGTAGTAAAAGTGGAATCGCTTCATTTTGTCTGATAGATTGAAGATCATCAGGTAATAATCCATTAACTTGCTCTGCATAATCAAATAGCTTCCTTTTATTTTCTTCATTTAGATTTAATGCATTTGCCAATTTACTTAAAGTTTTTTTCTTTTTGGGCGGATAAATTACGCCTCTTTCCATTTTTGATAAATTAGATGCGTCAATATTAGTTCGCCGGGCTAATTCACGTAATGACATTTTCTCATTTATTAATAATTCCCTTAGAAATTTTCCAAAAAGAGTTCTTCTCGTTTCCATAAACCCTCCTCTATGTGGTTATTATAATACCACACCTTAAAAATACAAGTCTAATTGAATTTTTTTTTATAATATTGTCTATAATACCTATTTATTGTTGAAAATATTCCGATTATCATAGGTTGAAACTGAACATGCTAAGGCTGTTATCCGGAAATAAACACTTTGAGCTATATTTCTACAAAGCGGGAGAATATCCCGTTTTTTTATCAGCTATAATATTTCGGGAAAAGAAAAAACTACTTTTATCCGGGATTATTCACTTTATCCCCTTAAAAATAGCTCGGGAAGTAAGGATAAGATAAATTGGGCTTCTGCGATAGAGAAATAAAGTGCATTAATTTCAATCCAAATAAACCAGATGAAAAGAGGGCTAAATTATCTCTATTTTTTAAAGGATATGACAGAATTGAGAAGCGCAATGTTGGGCTTAAATTTTTTGATCATAGTGTATTGAATCCCTATAGGTTGAGAGCGTTCCAGAGATAACCGGAAATTCTTAAAGAACTGTTGGGAAAAAAAGATTTCGATACAACACAATTACAAAGTACCATCGAAATCTTTTTTTCCATGAATAATAGTAAGAATATAAATATCATCTCCTTTAATTTGATACATTAAACGATAAGAATAAATAAATATTTCTCTAATAGTCTTATCGTTAATCTCTGGGACAATCAATTGTTCAGACTTTGAAATTATTTTATCAATAGTTTCAGTTGCATAATATTTTGAATCTGTAGCTATAAAATCATGAATTTGCTTAAGAGATTTTATCGCAGGGTCAGTCCATATTACCAATTAGCAACTTCTTGTTTTAGTTCATCAATTGTTTTTACATTTCCATTTGAAATGGCTGCTTGCCCTTGATGTATTTTTTCCAGAACATAGAGCCGATACATTATTTCTTCAAAATTAACAGCATCGGGTAGATTTTCTATTGCATTAATTGCTTCTTGTTTAATATTCATTTTAAACCTCTTTCAAATTATACAAAAGACAGACGGAAATGTAAATAAATGTTTTATGTTAGCGTGAATCTTGCCGTAAACATGTAAGCTATAAAAACCAGTGATATTAATCAAAGTAGACTAATAGCTGCATTAAATTCAGAACTCATGTAATAGGGTGAAATCAGTGTTTTTTACGAACGCTGAAAATGAGTCTATGATAATCAAGACCTAATTCAATTTTACCATAATCATTTAGAAAAGTGCATAGCCGCTGTAACACCTCATGTCTTTTTTTGGAGCTTTGAAATGGAAACT
>QILZ01000159.1 GCA_003233545.1 Spirochaetales bacterium | reverse complement strand
CAACGAAGCCCAGATGGTGTATCAGTTCCCGCTTCCGCCGCTTGTCATGGATGCTTTTCTAAGAGGGGAGGCTAATCATCTCCGTGAATGGGCATCCGGACTTACATCGATAGAGGGGGAGGTTACCTTTTTTAACTTTCTTGCTTCACACGATGGAGTGGGGCTGCTTCCTGCCCAGGGTATACTAACCGATGATGAAATTAACCATCTCGTCGAACTTTCGCTCTCACGCGGAGGTTATGTATCGTATAAAGCGGTTCCAGGCGGTGATATACCCTATGAACTTAATATTTCCTATTACAATGCAATTGTGGATCAGAATGAAAGCGATGAGATAAAGATTAAAAAATTCTTAAGTTCTCAGTCTATCATGCTTTCCTTAAAAGGCGTGCCCGGTATTTATATACACAGTCTTCTCGGTACGGAAAATTACAGGGAGGGTGTTTTGTCCACCGGGGTTAACAGGACTATCAACAGAAGGAAATTTAAATACACGGAAATAGAAAATATAGTAAACGACGAGAGCTCGAATGCTTCAGGAGTATTTAATGGGTTTAAAAGATTATTAAATGCACGAAAGTATGTAAAAGCTTTTCATCCCGGCGGTAAACAGGAAGTACTTAGTGCCGAAGGTCCCGTATTTGCACTCGTCAGGACATCTGTCGATGGAAGTGAAAAAGTGCTCTGCATTCATAATGTCGGAAACGAAAGGGTAAGTTACAGGTTAAGCCTGCATGGCAGCGCGCCGGAAGGTTGTTCTTCCTTTAAAGACATGCTATCGGAACGAAGAATTAAGATTAAAAAGGGCGAGCAATTTAAAGACATAGAACTCGACCCTTATGATACCATATGGTTTAAATCTGTATAATTAAAGATTCTTTAAAATCCGGTCTTTATTCCTCCGGGGAAAAATCACTCTTGTCTGCTCCGCAGACAGGACAGACCCATTCTTCGGGAAGATCTTCGAAAGCTGTTCCTGCATTTACATCGTTATCCGGGTCACCCGTCTCCGGGTCATAGATATACCCGCAAATATTACATACGTATTTTTTCATCTTTTTCCTCCTGTTATATCCGTTTAGTATCTGTTAATTAGGTCCTGTATTTTCCTGCTTATCATTTCTATGCTTCCCAGAGTCCATGGATGTTGCAGTAAGCTCTCGCACGAACATTGCTTGCCGTTACATTAAAAAATATCTCCGGTTTATCACCGGGTTTTAAAGATTTTCTATGTACTGTTCCGTCTGCTATAAGCTCTATCCACTCGATGTAATGTTTATCTTCCATAGGATG
Organism: Spirochaetales bacterium; assembly: GCA_003233545.1. Taxonomy (GTDB): domain Bacteria; phylum Spirochaetota; class Spirochaetia; order SZUA-6; family SZUA-6; genus SZUA-6. Next base: position 3,912 of record QILZ01000159.1, on the reverse strand, counting down.
CAGAACGCTTCCTACGGTTATTCTGTATCCGCTTTCTTCTTTTGATATTACCGGAACATGCTTCTCCCGGGCTGCATCTGTTTTATTCTCTTTATACAGTTTCATCGGCTGCCCGCAGCAGACAAGTTCTCCTCCGCCCGCATGGAGAACTTCCACGATATTCCCGCAGATTTCACATTTATAGATCTGCAATTTTTCCGTCATCTTTTTACCTCCTGAAAAATTATAACTTAAAAAAAAATAAATCCATTGATGTTGTCATGCATTTTTTTATACTTTATTTCCCTTACCGGTCACATCCTCCTCTGTGCATTCGGTACATAAACCGTAAAAACTTATCGTATGATAAAGAACCCTGTAAGCTGTTTTATCCTGAACAGCTGTATCTATATTGTTAAGCATTTCGAGCGGGATATCCTCTGTTTTACCGCACTTTACACATTGAATATGATAATGCTCATCTGTTCTGCCGTCATAATGCATCTGAGCATCGTTCATTTTGAGTTTTAATACGAGTCCGTGTTCGGAAAGGATGTCGAGGTTACGGTAAACGGTTCCCAGACTGACTCTGGGCAGTCTCTGTTTTACGATTTTAAACATCTCATAAGCGGTGGGATGCGATTTAATCTTATTAATTTCTTCAAGAATTACGGTACGTGCTCTGGTTTTTTTTATCTTTTTACCTGTGTATAATAAATTTTTCATAATTAAGAATGATTCCTGTTTAAAGTTACAAAACTTAAAAGAATAAGTCAAGGGAGATTTCTTTTTAATACTTCTCTGCTGTCTTTTCAACAGCGGTGTTTTCTGTTAAACTTCTGATACCATGTGTTTAATAAGCAGGTGTAAGAATGATTTCTTTCGGTTATTTATTCTGTTTATGGTCGTATCATATGCTTCTGACGGGCTGTATGCCGATGTTTCTCCGAATGATTATAGAGATGGATATTCGCTCGATCTAGTACTGGATACCGTTACCTTAAGTACCTCTGCCGGTTTGTTCCTGTTGGGGAAGGTAGTGCAGAACAATAAGCCGGCAGTTACTGCAGGAGAAATCACCGGTTTAAAAAAGGATGATATTTTTTATATCGACAGACAGTTTATGTTCGATTTTTCTCCTGCACCTGCTCTTGCAAGTGATATCACGGAGTATACTTCACTCGCCATGCCTCTTTTACCCGTTATAGGTGTTGCTGTTAATTTAAACTATAAAGGATTATTTTCCATAACCGTCGAGTATGCAGAATCTTTAATGTATTCACTTGGCGTAAAAAACCTGGTAAAGGGTATGGTTAAAAGGTTCAGGCCGTATGCATATTATGCAGGCGGGAATAACGGTTATTACAGCCCTGAATATCTGGCAGCGAAGAATCCGGAAACGGCAATGTCATTTCCTTCCGGGCATACTACCGCGGCATTTACCGGAGCTGTTTTTACCGGAATGATATTCGACCGCTATTTTCCTGATTCGCCGCTGCGTATACCTGTATGGATTACAGCATTGACAGCAGCTTCCGCCACGGGAATATTGCGTGTTCTGTCAGGAAATCATTATGTTACCGATGTAATTTCCGGGGCAGTGATAGGATCCTTCTTCGGGTTTATCGTACCCTATATGCATGATCCGGGTTTTTAACGATATTATAAAAACGGGAGAAAAAATGGAAAAAACAGGTGTTGCTTTCGGGGGCGGAGGAGCAAGGGGGCTTGCTCATCTTGGAGTTATACGTGCGCTTAAGAATAGAAAATATTTTTTACCTGAGATTGTTGCCGGTACATCCGCAGGGTCGATAGCAGCGGTTCTTTATGCAAGCGGATTGTCTCAGGCAGAGATCGAGGAGACAGCACGGGAGTTTGACTGGTTTAAAAATGTAATCAGTTTTTCCGATACTGTAAGAAACCATTTAAACAGAAAGAGAGGCGGACTTGTATCCAATGCAAAATTAGGTGATTCAATTAACCGTCTGCTCAGCGGACGCGGTTTTAATGAGCTTAATACGGACCTGGCTATTGTGGCAACCAATATAGAGGAAAAGAGCCGTGTTATTTTTACATCCGTGAGGGTGGCGGAAAGAATAATGACGGAAGAGCTGGAAAGATTTCTTCCGAAACCGGAAGGGGATTTGCCTGGTTGTGATACGATTGTCGTATCGGATTATGATGATATCGGAATGGCTGTAAGGGCAAGTTGTGCGGTACCCGGGGTTTTTCTTCCCGTGGAGATTAAAGGCATGAGACTTTTAGACGGCGGAGTGGTGGATCAGGTGCCTGTGGATGTGGTAAGAGCAATGGGTGCCGGCATTGTTATCGGGGTTAGTCTCGCACTGTCATTTATTCCTCAGAAATATACGACAGCAGTGCACTCACTCTCCGGTATGGTAGGACTGCTTGGTGTTCAGCAGCTGCGTAAAAACTTAGAAGCCGCAGATATCGGTTTTCAGATTAAGGGAATAGAAAGACGCAGTCCCTTTGATTCGAAGCAGTATGATCTTATCGGGATAGGTGAAGAGCAGATGAATTCGCTGCTCGATGAGTATGAGCGAAAGAGAAACAGAAAAGTAAAAAGATTTTTTGCAGGATAAGTGTAAAAACGAACACTCATATACATTACAACCTTATCCGCGAAATCATGTCATAGGTCTATTATCTAAAGCTCTGTCAACATAGAAAGTTTGTCCTTGATAAATGCCGTTTTATCCTTTACATCGATAGAGCCTGTTTTTAAAAAGAGGCAGTTGGGTGCTTTTTCATTAAAGAATACGGAACCTCCGCTTTCCTTGATGACACGCATAACCTTATCCACCGAAATTATGGAAAGTCTGGAAAATTCTATCCGTACAATACCTCTTTTTTCCACCAGGTGCGAAATATAGAGCTTTCCGCAGACAATTCTTATCTCCGATATGGAAAAAAGGCTGTCCACCTCATCCGGGACGGTGCCGAATCTATCCCGTATTTCCCTGTAGATCGCATCGAATTCCTCATACGATGAAATGGAAGCGATCTTTTTATAGACTTCCATTTTTTCTACCGGTTCTTTGATGTATCTGTCGGGAATAAAACCTGTGTATTCCAGTTCGAGATACAGTTCGGGAGGCTTCTCTGCATGCCCGGTTTCCAGTTCATTAACAGCTTCTTCCAAGAGTTTAATATACATATCCAGACCGACTGCCAGTATGTCCCCATGCTGTTCCCTGCCGAGAAGATTCCCTGCTCCTCTTATTTCCAGGTCTTTCAGAGCTATCTTGAATCCGGAGCCGAGTTCCGTAAAATCGGAGATTATCCTTAAGCGTTTCATGGCAAGTTCCGAAAGCACCTTGCCTTTAGGATAAAACAGATACGCATAGGAGGGTTGATCGGATCTTCCGACTCTTCCGCGCAGCTGATAGAGCTGCGCTATCCCGAAAATATCAGCCCGGTCTATAATAATCGTATTAACATTCGGAATATCGAGGCCGTTTTCTATAATACTTGTTGCAAGCAGGATATGAGAGTCACCTCTTATAAATCTGTGCATGACCTCTTCCAGTTCATCTTCTGCCATCTGACCGTGAGATATATCGATCGTAAGCTCGGGGCAGAGCCTGCTTAAGAAATGATAAACGTTTATAATTGTTTTTATACGGTTATGCAGATAAAATACCTGACCTCCCCGCTGTATTTCTCTATTAATGGCATTTTTAACTATCGACTTATCAAATTCGGAAACAATTGTTTCTATCGGAAGCCTGTTCTGAGGAGGTGTGTTAAGTATGGACATATCCCTGATTTTCATAAGCGACATGTGGAGTGTCCGTGGTATCGGTGTGGCGGTTAAAGTAAGACAGTCAACATTTGTCTTTAACTCTTTTATTATTTCCTTATGTTTAACTCCGAATCTCTGTTCCTCATCGATTACTAAAAGGCCGATAT
>QILZ01000080.1 GCA_003233545.1 Spirochaetales bacterium | reverse complement strand
TATCACTGCAGAAATCCACGATATTTTTAGTTACACCGACATTTATCTTTTCTGCAATCCCCTTATTTGCTTCGCAGTAGTCTATATCCGACAGGGCTGCAAGGTGGATAATGACATCCGGATTACTGTTTTTTAAGATTCGTTGTAAATTATTCTCCTCTAACAGGTCTGCTGTCAGCCACACAAGGTTGGTCTGTTTATATACCTCTCTGAATCTGTCCAGAGCGATTATTTTGATTTCATCTTTCTGTTCGGAAGATAAAAGAGTAAAGTTAAGTGACTGCTTTATAATGTTGCCGGCAACAAAACCCGCCCCGCCTGTAATTAGTATCCTTTTTGTCATCCTTAATACCCCCGGCTGCAATTGTATCCTTTTGCCTGTCAATAGTCAATAGCCTTTAATAAGTCATTTTAAAAACTTATTCCGTTATGTTCTTCCGCGCTCTTGTTTTTTTGGCATATGAGTTTATGTTGTATTTTATTTAAGGTTCAGTACCTGATCCATTTGATAATTTCACGAAATTTAAAGCGCTTTCCGGTCATTAAAATACCGACCTTAAATATCTTTGATCCAGCGATAACCGCAGCAGCGATTGTTGCTGTAATAATGGCAATACATAGAAGAATTTGCCATACGGGAGGCATATTAACGCTTACTCTTATGAACATTACAATTGGAGCGGTTAAAGGGAAGAAGGAGAGAAACTGTGAAACTCCGCTGTCAGGGTTCATAACCAGTGATGAAATAAGTACCAGCGGGATTACCAGAAACATGATAAGCGGCCAGGAGAGCTGTCCTAAGTTTTGTTCGTCGTCGGACGCCGCTCCGATTGCTGCATAGAGCGATGCGTAAAGGAAGAATGCCAGTATAAAAAATAAGACAAGAAACAGAAATATACTTACGGAAATAGCGGAGGGCAGGTTTATATTAAAGAACGGACCGATTATATGAATTAAAAGAATGGCCATACTCACCCATACTGCATACTGTAGTATGCCTGCGAGACCGATACCTAAGATTTTACCGAACATTAAATCCCGCGGACGTACTGATGATAGCAGGATTTCCACGATTTTTGATGTTTTGTCGGTGACAACGGAACGGCCGATTGCCTGTCCGTAGAGAAGTACTGTCATATAGAGGAGCATCACGAAGAAGAGTGATGTAAGAAGCAGACTTAAAAAATTACTTCCTTTTCCCGGTGAAGATTTTGCTCCCGTCTTTCGCAGAACGATCTGTGGTTTTAGGGTAAGAGCTGAAATCTCCGCAGGATCCAATCCTGCTTTTTTAAGCCTCTTTGCAATAATAACCCTGTCCATTATTTCTTCGAGGGTTTTCAGTACTATTATATCGGTGCCTGTTTTGGAGTAATATATAAATTGGTTTGCTTCGAGATAATTCTGCGGAAGCAGAAGTGCTCCATGTAATGTGTCCCCGGAAACTCTTCTTTTTAACACGGAAATATCGGTTCCGGCTTCAAGAATAATCCCGCTGTGTTCGAATGCCGGTTTTAAAGTATTAAGAAGTTCCGTATCCGCTCCGGCTATTCCGATTACAGTATTTTCCGATATTCCTTTCGAAGATTGTGCAAGTAATCCCGGGAGTACGGAAACGGCAAGTATTAGAAAGGGGCCTAATATTGTCATAATAATAAAGCCCTTATTAGCCGCAGTCATTTTAAAAGAGTATTTTGCAATTGTTAACATTTTGGAAAACATCGTTTATACCTCATGAAAAAAGTTTAATGTTGTATGCTGTTTCTGTACCATGCCGGTCTTACCTCTACTGTTCATTTTCACCGACCGTATCTATAAATATTTTATGAAGGGAAGGGGAGACTACCTCGAATTTATGTATTTCAATCTTCCCGATAATCGATCTCAGGAGTTCATCGGATTTACGGCCATCCTTAAGTTCGACTTCCACAAAACGGGTGTATTCGATTACCTTTTCCACTATCGGCAGCGATTTTATAAAACCGCCGTTCCCGTCAAATTCGATAATAATGGATTTTTTACCAAGGCTGTCCTTTATTTGCTGTAAAGGCCCGGAGAGTATGCCTTTTCCCTTATCGATTAAGAAAATATTGCTGCAGATTTTTTCGGCATGATCCATAATATGGGTGGAAAAGAGGATTGTTGTTCCTTCGCTGTTCAGTTTTAGTATTGTTTCGTTCATCATATCGGCACTTATAGGATCAAGTCCGGAAAAAGGTTCATCGAGGATAAGCAGCTCGGGGTTGTGTATAACAGAGCCGATAAACTGGACTTTCTGACTCATTCCCTTGGAAAGTTCCGAGATCCTGTTGTGTTTCCATTTTGTCAGTTCAAATATTTCCAGCCATTTATCGATACTGCTCCGGAGTTTCGAAGTACCGACACTTTTTAGTTGTCCTATGAATTGAAGCATCTCGTTTACTTTAAGCTTTTTATAAAGTCCCCTCTCTTCCGGCAGGTAACCTATGCTGTCTTTGCTGTCTTCGGATATTTTTTCACCATTTATGGTAATCCTGCCCCTGTCAGGCGCAAGAATATTCATTACCATCCTTATTATTGTCGTTTTTCCGGCACCATTGGGACCGAGCAGTCCGTAGATGGATCCTCTTTTTACGGAAAAGGTTACATCATCTACGGCCTTTAACGAGTTGAAGCTCTTTTCCACGTTCAAAAGTTCTATTAGGTTCTCTGTCATTAAACCTCCCGTTATTTTATTACAGACTATCTCCGGTATCGATTGGTGTCGACGCCCGCAGCGTATAAGCCGGAAAATCAGATGAGACGATGTTCTTTAAAGCTAAAATAGCTGTCTTTAGCGATGATTATATGTTCGAGTACCTCTATTCCGATAATCTTTCCGACTTCCACCAATCTTTTTGTAATTGAAATGTCGTCTTTGCTGGGTTCCGTATTACCTGAAGGGTGGTTATGTATAAAAATGATAGCAGCGGCATGGTCGGAGATCGCATCGGCAAATACTTCTCTCGGATGAACAATACTCCGGTTAAGTGTACCGATAAAGACCGTCCGTTTATGAATAAGATTCGAGGCTCCGTTCAGCGTAAGGGTTAAAAAATATTCCTGCTTTTTACTCTTTAACCCGGATGTAAGTTTAACAATATCGATCGGCGATTTTATTTTTATTTCATCTTTTAAAATAAACCTCTTTGTAAGTTCTATTGCTCCTGCAATCTGAGACGCCCTGGCATAACCGATTCCTTCCACTCTTTTAAGTTCCTCGAAAGTAGTATTACCGTAGTTCCTTAAAAGAATCTTATTAATATCTTCTGCTATCCTTAATACGTTTTTCCCCTTTATGCCGCTTCCGATAATTACCGCAATAAGTTCAGGATTGGAAAGGGCCTGTGCCCCTTTTTCGGCAAGTTTTTCTCTCGGCCTGTTATATTCAGGTATATCTTTTATTCCGCGCGGCATTATAAATTAAGAATAAACGTTTTTTTAAGGATGTCCAGTATATTATTAAGCTATTGATGAATGAAATAATTATAATAAACAGTAATAAAAATAAAAAAACAATGACATTAGAATTACCTGCCGTTAAGAAATTATTTCGAGAATTTTGTTTCTGATTTTCGTGAGATTAAGGGGTTTCGAAAAATAATTCGTTATGCCCATTTTACTGAATGAATCGAGATTATTATCCCCGCTCATTACAATAATATCGGTGTATGGATAGTGGAGTTTAATATACTGTGAAAGTGCATTTCCATCCATTTCAGGCATATCGACATCGGTAATAACTAAAAAGTAATTTTCCCTGGAAAACATTTCAACCGCTTCTCTGCCGTTTTTTGCCGTATCTATGGAACAGCCCGGAAGATTTAAGAAATCTTTTAAAAAGTTTCTTATATACTCGTTATCATCTACAATAAGAAGTTTCTTTTCCATTTTTAATAAAACCACTATGACAATACTACTGTGGATAGTTGTTTGTCAACAGATAAATTCTACTGCCGGTTTGTAGAAATATTTCCCTTTTGACTATAAAAATAAAGAAGTTTAAATGATAAATGAGAGAATCGGAAGATTAATAAAAAGGTTTCGTAAAGAGAGAGGTTTAACGCAGATCGAGCTTGCTGAAAAAATCAATGTTTCTTTCCAGCAGATTCAAAAGTATGAAAAAGGTACTACTAAGATAAGTGTTAACAGGCTCCTCGATATTTCAAAAGCGCTTGAAATACCGGTACAAAATTTTTTCGAAGATCGTATTCCTGAAATAATTGCAGATATTGACAATATTTATAAAAAAGAAAATGAATTTCACTACCACCTGACGCGTGAAGAAGAAACACTTTTAAAACTTTTTAGAAAAATTCCTAACAAGAAGATTCGAAACGGCCTTTTGAAACAATTAAAGGGCATAATGGAACTTAAATCTGACAGCTTGGATTCCTGAAATAATTATGTAACTTTTTTACTGTAATAAGGAACTGCCCGTAGTTATATTTATTATTTCTGCAATCAGTTCATCGGCAATGCGGGTATGATACTTATCGAAAGGAAGAATAGGTTCCCTTACAAACGGGGTAGAGTATATTCCCTGTTTGTAAAGGAGCCTCTTAAAGAAGTGAACGGAAATATCGAGGTGCTGATTGGAAAATGCTAAAACGGGCAGAATTCTGTTAAATAGTTTTCTTGCATCTTCCCTGCAGCCGTTTTTGTATCTTTTAAAAATCTCCACATAGATTTCGTGCATGCCGGTGGGCATAAAGGCATTTACTCCGCGGTCGAGAGCTTCTATCATCTGCATAACCGCCCAGCCTCCTGCAACATGCAGTCTGCCCGATGTAGCGTTTTTTACATCGGTATATTTTATTCCCGCAGGAACGGTTTCGATTTTTAATGATTTAAAGGATTCAATTTCGTTAAAGAGCTCCGCAATAACCGGTACCGGTATGCCGCAGCCTGTAAAATCCCAGTCCTGTATCATGAGTAGAGGAGGGTGCAGCCTGTTTATCTCATCGATATACTTTTTAAACGAGATCTTATCTGTATATGGAATACTCACCAGTATTCCGCTGCAGCCTGCTTTTATAAGGTTTTCCGTATAGTATAGTCTCTCTTTTTGAGTGGGTGCCGATGCCCCGCCTATTACAGGAACGGTTCCTGCCGTTTCTGCCACAACGGTTTCCACAATTATGCTTCTTTCTTTTTCCGTAAGTTTGTCGACTTCGCCCGCCATTGCCGGAA
>QILZ01000155.1 GCA_003233545.1 Spirochaetales bacterium | reverse complement strand
CTGTTTATATCTATCTCTCCGTCTCTTGTCTTCTTAATTGTTTCTCTTTCCGAACCGAGCTGTGCCGACGGATAAACTATCATTGTTATCCTCCCGTGCGACCATCTCTTTAAAAGCTCCGCCATTTTTAAGAGTCCCTGGGTAGTCGGATATGTCAGTTCGTGATCATCGGCAGCCTTAAGTACTATTTTTTTCTCTTCTCTCCGGCCTGCACTGCTCATATAGATGAGGGGTAATATTAACATAGGTACAAGTACTGCAAAGATAATAATTGTCTTTTTTGATAAATCAGGCACTAAAATTCTCCTGTTGTCACCTCTGTAAAATATCTATACCGGAAATATAATTTCGACCTCTCCGTGCCCTTCTCTTGTATTCCTCAGTGAAATCCCGGCACCATGCGTTGTCAGTATCCTGTAAGAGATGGAAAGGCCGAGTCCCGTACCGTTATCCTTTGTAGTATAGTATGGATCTAATAACCTGTCGATTTTATCCTCTTCGAAACCCTCACCCGAATCTGTTATTACAATAAATATTCCCTGTTCCTGTTTAAACTCGAGCTTTACGGAAACAACCGCTTCCTCCGATTTTAGTTTACCACTGCGTATGGCGGAAATTGCAGCATCGAAGGCATTGTTTAAAAGATTGGAAAAGACCTCTTCTATCTTGATAATGTCTATATATAACTCGGGGATGTTATTGATTGTTACGTATTCAAGTTTAATATCGAGATTTTCCGCTATGAGTTTGTATTTTGGGAGAATCTTTTCCCAGAGATTCGAAAGCGAATACCTCTGGAGGTTTAACATCTCCGGCCTGGCAAAATTCAACATCTCTTTAAGAAACCTGTCAGCATTTTCGACCTCTTTTAATATAAGATCCGTATGCCTCCGGATGTATTCTTTTTTTGTCAGCATAGCCTGGGATGCAAGCTGAATTATATGGAGGGGTTTTCTCATTTCATGTGCCATTCTTGCAGAGATGTGCCCCAGAAAAATGAACCTGTCATCTGTTCTTATCTGAATCATTCTGTCGCTTAGCCTGTTAAAACTATCCGCAAGAGTTTTCATCTCATCTTCCGTTGTTATATTAATATGCTGTCTGTAATCCCCGGCCATAATTTTTTCGACACCCCTTGTTAGTCCCAGAATGGGTTTAACGATTTTTGAAGCGGAGACATATGAAATAAGCAGAATAATTACCAGTATGGTGACAAGTATAAATATGACAATCGAGTTTATTCTTTTCATGGGAAGAAGAAGTGTGTTTTTAGGCTGAAATGTAACGAATTTCCAGGTGGTTTTTAACACATTTACAAATACCATGCCGCCTTTGTACTCCGTCAGCCTGGTAAACTCTCTTCCGTATGCATCTCTCTCCCTTTTGCCAACGAGTTTTCTATCCGAGTGGGCAATAATGTAACCAAACTGATCGACAAGCATGTAAGAATCAAACTCTGAAAATGTAAAAAAACCTATCATCCTGCTTATGACATCGATCGGTATTACCCCTGCAAGAATACCGGTTATCTTTTTATTGGATTTAACAGGCGCAGCCACTACCTCGAATCCTCTGAAAGCCGGTTCACCGAGTGCCGGGCCCATATAGAAATACCTCGGTATTCCCCCTGTAAAGTAGGAAATAAAAACCCTGCTGTCCAGGTATCCCGTTTTACCGCCGGAGTTCCAGTAGCGGCCCTTAAGATCTATCAGGTATATATCCGAATAGATAAACGCCAGTCTATAACGCCAGTTTTTTAAATAAGTCTTAATAATGCTGCTGTCATTTTCTTTGAGTGATGGGACGTCGGATATCTGAATTACTTCCGATATTCTCGAGATGAGCCAGTCATTGATAGCTCTGGAGATGTTTTTAATTTCATTGCTCTTCTGAGTTATTGCCTGATTAAAGTAGTATTTATTTACGTATACCAGCCCCGTTACGCCTATCGTTGCATATATAAACAGTACGGGAATAAAAGATATCAGGAAAAACTTAGTTCGTATCTTCTTCATTTTGTAATTTGTATCTTAAGCCTCTTACGGAAATGCATAATTTTGAGGCCGTTAACGTTTTATTCCCGTCTAAACCGCTTAAAACCCAGTGAATATACCGGTTTTCCAGCTCTTTTAAGGGAAGAATTCCTATTTTTGAAAAGTCCGGTTCGCTCTCCCTGTCCGGCTCTAAGTGAAATGCTTCCTGAGGAATTTCTTCCTCCTTACATATAATTACAGCCCTCTCTATCGAGTTTCTAAGTTCCCTTATATTCCCCGGCCAGTTGTATGTTAACAGCAGTTCTTTTGCCTGCTTTGATATTCGTTTTACCCTCTTATTGTACTCATGGCTGAATTTGTCGACGTACCATTCGGCAAGGGGGAGAATATCCTCTTTTCTTTCCCTTAAAGGAGGAATATAAACAGGCATGACATTTATCCTGTAAAACAAATCGTCCCTGAAATCTTTCTGTTTAACAAGTTCCTTAAGGTCCTTGTTTGTAGCCGTGATAATCCGGACATTAAGGGATATTCTTCTTGTGGAACCTAAAGGCGTAATCTCTTTCTCCTGGAGAAATCTAAGGAGTGCTACCTGGGCTTTAGGTGACAGTTCATCTATTTCGTCTAAGAACAATGTGCCTCCGTCCGCAATTTCCAGTTTCCCCATGGTTCTTTTTTTCGCATCCGTAAAGGCTCCTTTTTCATAGCCGAAGAGTTCCGATTCTATGAGATTCTCAGGTATTGCCCCGCAGTTTATAGGGACAAATGAGCCTGAAGACCGATGCCCCATTGTATGGATATACCGGGCGATAACCTCTTTGCCGGTTCCGGATTCTCCCTGCAGAAGTATTGTCGTCCGGAGGTCCTTTATATTTTCGATTGTATCGAATATTTTAGAGAACCCGCTGTTGTTTGTTATATAAAGAAAATCGTCTAATTTTTGAAGTTCTTTTTTCAAAAATATATTCTGTTCCCGGAGTTTTTTATGATTGATAGCTTTGCGAAGTACTATGGAAAGCTCGTCTATCCGCACGGGTTTTGCGATGTAATCGAATGCTCCTTCTTTAAGGGCCTTTACAGCATTCTGGATTGTCCCGTACGCTGTTAACATTATAAGCGGTATCTCGGAGAAGTTCTTTACCGTGTAGTGCAACAGGTCCATCCCCGATCTGCCCGGCATTTTAAGGTCTGCAATAATTACCTCGTAACCGGAGCGGTTTAGTTTTTCAATTGCCTTATCCACATCGGAGGATGTTTCTACTTCATATCCCTTTTCTTCCAGTACCTCGGAAAGAAGTGCCAGGGCAGTAGTATCATCATCCACTAAAAGTATCTTTTCTTTTTTTCCCATATAACTGATTGAATTATATATATTAATTAAAATCAGTAAAGAGCAGTACGGATGCTGTTTTTAGTCTGTTCCGCCGGCACTGCAGAGTTGTGCCCTTGCTTCGGTCCGTTCCTGCAAATAACCGAATAATTTACTGTCCGGACCTCACGGCCAGCACATAGCTGCTACCGCTTTTAGTGTTGTAGGGAATGCTGCCGGAGCTCATATGGACGTACCACGCGTTAAGAGTACTCTGGCCATAAGTAGTGGACGACCAGTAGATGTCGGCCTGCAAATTGCTGAATCCCTGATTGTTCAGCCAGGCTGCCTGATCCGCCTTTTCTGCGTTTATCAGACTTTCCAGTTCGGTGACATTGGGCATACGCCAGTCGCTGTAGCCTGCCAGGGGAAGACCGCTCACGTTATTGAATGTCTCCACCCAGGTGTTCTGACCGAACCGGTTCCCGGTCCGGTCCCACATCAGACCGGTAAGTTTGTCGGTAATGGTCCCGTCGCTGTTATCCGTGAATCGAGGGTCGGGCCAGGAAACTCCTCTTTGAAGATCCCCGTCATCTCCTGTTACATAGAGAGTTGTCTGCCCTGTTTTGGGAAGACTTATATCCCCTCCGGTCTGTCCTGACCGCACGGCCAGCACATAGTAACCGGTTGTCTTCCCACTGAAGCCCACAGTGCCTTTGTCCATGGCGACAAGCCATGCGGCACCAGTAGAGGGTCTATAAGTAGTGGACGACCAGTAAAAATCGGCCTGCAAATTGCTGAATCCCTGATTGTTCAGCCAAGTTGCCTGATCTGATTCTTCGTAATTTACAAGGCTCCTCAGTTCTTTGCGGTCGGGAAGGCGCCAGTCGCCGTAGCCTGCCAGGGTAAGACTGCTCACATTAGTGAATGCCTTCGCCCAGGTGCTCTGACTGAACCGGTCCCCTGTCCGGTCCCACATTAAACCGGTAAGTTTGTCGGTAATGGTCCCGTCGCTGTTATCCGTGAATCGAGGGTCGGGCCAGGAAACTCCTCTTTGGAGATCCCCGTCATCTCCTGTTACATAGAGAGTTGTCTGCCCTGTTCCTGGCAGACCTACCGCACTGTACGCCGCTACAATATAGGTATTTGTTGTTGTTTTGTCCTCAGCAGTAACTTCGATGGTAATGGTATCCGGTCCCGCGGAAAGGTTAATGTTTCCCGAAGGAGCTCCTGAGATTACTATGGTCCCGTTTACCTTAATCACGGCAGCGTCGCTTTCCGCAGTCGGAGTCACCGTAATCGAGGCAACCGTACTCAGTTCAAAAGTGGTATATGAGGTAACTTCGGCACTGAAAGCCGGAGACAAAGTGCCATGGGATATTACAAGAGCGGAAAGTGCAGCGTTGCTGTCCGGCAGTGTTTCTTCAGGCAGCGTTTCTTCGGGAGATGTTTCTTCCGGCTGTGTTTCTTCGGGCGACAACGCAGCCGGGCATCCGCTTAATACAAACGCCAATAGAAAAACAATAGAGGCTATTTTACCGGATTTTATTATACTTTTTAACATATCATGATTCCCCTTTTCTTAATTATTCCAATATTCTTTTTAATAATTATAATTATAACACAAAAATATATTTATTCAAGATAATGGAAATGTTTTCAGGAGGGTACTATAGATATGGCTATAGACTGCCAAGAGGAAAAGCTGCGAAATTACTTATTACATTTTTTTACTATTTCCGTGAACTGTCAGATAATATCGACGGAAAAATACAACTATACCGGGTATCAATCCACTAAAAAAAATATCCCATCTAAAGGGAGCCGGTAATCCCCCGCGAACGATATTTTGAAAATCAAATATAAAAGACACAAAAATTGTAAAAGCCGCAAGAATTATTAAAGCCCATTCTAATTTTG
>QILZ01000174.1 GCA_003233545.1 Spirochaetales bacterium | reverse complement strand
TTCTCCTCAGTCTTACTATATGCAAAATAAATCTTCACTCATATCTCCAAAATATACCCAAATGGGTATATTTGTCAACTATAATTTTCTTAATAACAAAACCAGAAATACAAATATCGGGAATTCAGTCTATATACACAAATTTTAACTGCCTTTATAAAGCATTATATCCGGGGTTTTAGCAAGGAGTATCGAGTTGGACCCCATCTAATTCTCCCGGCTATAACTTTTAGAGAATTATTACATGACCTTCGGAATATGTCTGAATATCATTGTGCTATACCAGATCTTTGCCGGTATTCGTTTGTCCTGAGGAATATACCGGATGCTATTTACACTGACAAGAGGTTTGCATTATTATCATATATAAATCTTTTTCAAGGTAAATCGGATGCGGCTAATGTGTGGCTCTGACTTTATCGGCCTTATATCTCCGGTCTTCTTAAAGAAACAGAAAGAGAAAATAAGCTTCTTGCTTATATCGAGGTTAGAGCGTGGAAATTACTATTAAAGATATTGCAAGATTTGCAGGTGTGTCGAAGTCCACTGTATCGATGGTAATAAATAACGATTCCAGTATTCCCGAACGTACCAAGGAAAGAATTCGAAAAATTATGCTGAAATATAATTACTTTCCGAATAGCAGGGCAAAGCAGCTTGCATCCGGAAAAAGTTTTTCTATCGGGATAATTGTTGACATCAGGAAAAAGGAGAGTTTCTGGAATCCGTATTTTTATTCGATGATAGGTGGGGCAGAATCTTTTGTGTGTTCCCGGGATTACAGCCTGACAATTTCCAATATAAACTCGACTGAAAACAAGGAGCACTTCCTGCCCCGGTTCATCTACAACCACAGAGTGGACGGAATTATCATACCTTCTTATGTAATAACTCCGGATATTGTAAGCCAGCTTGAGAACCTGGGATTCCCCTTCGTTCTCGTTGGTGAATCCGGGGAATATTCAAATGTAAATCAGGTTGATATAAATAACAGGCAGGCCGGAGAACTGGCTGTCCAACATTTAGTAGAGAGTGGATATACAAAAATTGCATTTATCGGCGGCAATACCGGCGAGACCATGTCCATAAACAGGTTCGAAGGTTACAGAAGCGGGCTTGCTGTAATGGGAATTTCCGAAAATCCCTCGATCGTCAAACTGGGCGGCGGAGATCAGGAAGCTGGCCAAAGACATATGAGAGCACTTATAGATTCCTCTATTCTCCCTGATGCGGTTATATGCATCAATAACTATGTAGCCTATGGAGTTCTTTCGGCTTTCGGTACTCCACAAAGCAGGAATAAAGATTCCGGAGCAGATAAGTATAGTAACATTCGATGATTACCCACTTTCACCGTATATGAATCCTCCTCTGACTTCGCTGGTTATCGATACCTTTGAGCTGGGGTACAAGGCGGCCGAACTCCTGATTGAACTGATCGGAAATCCCGGGAAAAAATCCGTGAAAGTGCTGATTCCTGCTTCACTGACATTGCGGGAGTCGACTTGCCGGCACTTTAAGATAAAGTAAATATTTTTCAAAAAAAGAGTTGACCTTCGGATGAACCTATAGTAGATTGATAAAATCTACTGAACCGGTTTAGTAGAACGGTTCAGTAGAAATTTATTTATTCTTTTTAAGGAGGATAGTATGAACATCAAGAGAGTAATTCTTCTTTCTGCGGTGACGTTTCTTCTATCGGTATATTCTTTTGCGGAAGGGACAAAGGAAGAAGCAGGAAAAGAAGGCGGCAAGATTAACCTGGAGTTCTGGAACTACTGGCAGGGAAAGAATGCCGAAGTTCTTAAAGCCCTGATTACCGAATACGAGAAGCAGAAACCGAATGTAACAATTAATAATGTCTATATCGGCTGGGGTGAGCTGCTTCCGAAGCTGCAAACCGCATCTGCCGGTGGTAAGATGCCGGATATTGCCGCTGTAGACCTGGTATGGATGCCGAAACTTGTCAGATCGAAAACCCTGGTAAAACTCGACCCTTTCATTGAAAAGTCGGGTGTAAACATGAAAGATTTTTATCCCGAAACGTTAAGGGTTTCCCGGTACGAAAGTGCTTATTATAGTCTTCCTGTAAGTACTAACAACCTGGAATTGTTTTACAACAAGGATATGTTTAAAAAAGCAGGTCTGGATGCTGAGAAGCCGCCTGTAACATGGGGTGAACTGGTGAGTCATGCCCGGAAGCTTACAATACGAGATGGTTCTCAATCGGGAATGGAAGTGTTTACCCAACCTGGCGAAGGGCTTACATGGCAGGCCCAGGTTTATATCTGGCAGACCGGTGCGGACTTCCTGAATTCCTCTAATTCTGCGCCTGCATTCAATTCGGATGGTGGAGAGAAGGCAATAGGTTTTCTTGTAGATTTAATACGGAAATACAAAGTGGCGCCGCTCGCTAAATGGGGCCTGTTTGGCCAGGGAAAGGCAGCTATGGTGATGGATGGTTCCTGGATGGTAGGCATCTGGGCGGAATCTGCTCCTTTTAATTGGGGAACGGCTCGTGTACCGATTCCTGCCGATGGGAAACCTGCAACTAATATGGGTGGTGAACAGATATTTATAGGCAAAACCACTCCCAAAGCGGAAGCTGCAGCCTGGAATTTTATCCGGTGGTTAACAGGTAAAGATGCGCAATTGAAATGGGATATGGAAACAGGCTTTATGCCGGTGAGAGATTCAGTCGCTGAAGATTCAACTTACAAGGAATGGATTACCAAAAAGGAACCGAGACTGTTGCCCTTTGCCGTGAATCAGAAGTATGCTCATTCCAGGCCGCCGATTACGAACTATCCGGAAGTTTCCGATATCTTTTCTAAGAATGTAGAAAAAGCTTTTTACGGTAAAGTAACTGTCAGGGAAGCACTAACAAGTGCAGCAAACGAAATCGCCCCGATGTTGAAATAGTGTTAAAACCGGATCGCTGATAAATACCCTGGCTTCTCCTGCATGGAGAGTCGGGGTATTAAATTGCACAAGGAAGGATTTAATATAGAATGAAAAAAAAAGAAGATATTCTTGCAGCAACGATCTACCTTCTTCCTTCGGTTATTGTCTTCGGGTTATTTAATATATTTCCTGTTTTATATTCCGGCTATCTTAGTTTTAACCGGTGGGATGGCTTAAGCAGAACCGGGAAGTTTATCGGGCTGCAAAACTACAGTAATATCATTAAATCGATAGAGTTCTGGAACTCCCTCGGAGTAACCTTTTACTACACGGCCGGTATCACTTTCTTTGGTATTGCAGCAGGTCTTTTTATTGCTCTTCTTCTAAACAGAAGATTTCCGGGTCGAACCATTTTTCGAACTATTTACTTTATTCCGGTTGTAACTTCGACCATAGCAGCGGCCATTGTCTGGAAGTATCTATTTGATCCGGGATCCGGATATATAAACATTTTCCTTCGCTTTTTCCATATACCCGGTCCCGATTGGTTGACAAGTACGACATGGGCTATGCCTGTCTTAATTTCCCTCGGAGTCTGGAAACGTCTCGGATTTAACATTGTGATTTACCTGGCAGGGTTACAGAGTATCTCTCCGGAATACTACGAGGTTGCAGAAGTAGACGGTGCCGGGCCGGTCACCCGGTTTTTCCGTATTACCCTGCCCCTCATTTCTCCTATTACAGCTATGCTGGTGATCATGTCGTTAATCGACTCCTTTCTTGTATTCGACCAGGTCTTTGTCATGACAAACGGAGGTCCGCTTTATTCTACAGATGTAATTGGGCTTCTTCTTTACAGAAATGCATTCCGCTACTTCAAGTTGGGATATGCATCTTCAATTGGGATGATAATTTTTTTGGTTATCTTCTTAATCACTTTCCTTCAGCGGCGATTTCTTTCTATCGGAGAACAATCTTCATGGTAAAAAAAAGATTTCACAATAACAGGATTTTTCTCTATGCAGTTCTTCTTTTCTTCAGTGTAATCATTATTCTGCCGTATCTCTGGATTCTGACTATGTCATTGAAACCTGTTCGTGCGATATTTTCGCCTCCCTATCTCATTCCTGTTAACTTTCACTGGAAGAATTATCTCGAGGCATGGAATGCGGCACCCTTTGCCCGTTTCTATTTTAATACGACTGTCATGACTGTCTTCATTGTTGCCGGTCAGGTTATCTTTTCCGCTATGGCCGCTTATGCCTTTGCCCGGCTTAAGTTTCCCGGGCGGGATATATTGTTCTTTATATTTCTGGGAACCATGATGGTTCCCTTTCAGGCAATAATGATTCCGTCATATTTAATTGTTCTCCGCCTCGGATGGATCGATACTTACTATGCGCTTATTGTTCCCAGACTGGTCAGCGCTTTTGGTATTTTCCTCTTACGGCAGTATTTTATTACTATTCCATACGAACTGGACCAGGCCGCATCGATAGACGGATGTACAAAACTGGGTATTTTATGGCAAATAATCATCCCTCTCTCCATGCCGGCTGTATCAGCTCTGGCAATTTTTTCTTTCTTGTTTGCCTGGAACGATTTCCTCTGGCCTCTTATTGTCATAAACAAACCATCTATGAGAACCATTCAGTTAGGTCTTGCCATGTTCCAGGGGAAGTACGGCACACGGTGGAATTACCTGATGGCCGGAACAGTAACTGCAACTGTGCCGAGTATAGTTGTTTTTCTGCTAGGTCAAAAACGTTTTATAGAAGGAATTACACTTACAGGATTAAAAGGATGATGATTAATGTATGAACAGCATGAAGAAGAAAAAAACCAACTCGAGTGGGTGCAAAATTCAATTTTTTACCAGATTTTTCCCGACAGGTTCTACAGAAAGGAAGCGAAGGCAAATGCAGGTGGGCTCGCTTCCTGGTATGACAAACCTGATCGAACAAATTTTTTCGGCGGAAATCTTACAGGAATCACTGCAAAGCTCGGCTACCTTGAAGAACTGGGTGTTAATGCAGTCTATCTGAATCCTGTGTTCGTAGCTGCAACAAATCACAGGTACGATACTTTTGATTACTTTAACATAGATCCTCTTCTTGGTACCAATAGTGATTTGAAAATACTTGTAGATGAAGCGCATAAAAGAGGCATCCGGATCGTTCTGGACGGTGTTTTTAATCACTGCGGTCTTGGTTTTTCTCCATTTACAGATGTACTGGAAAAGGGAAAGGCATCGCCTTATTGTGACTGGTTTATAATCGATTCTTTTCCCATAGAAACATCTCCGCCGAACTACCAGACATGCGGGGGGGAATTCTACCTTCCTAAACTCAATATGAAGAATCCCGAAGTACAGGATTTTGTAATTAAGGTTGCAAAATACTGGATCGAGGAAACAGGGATCGACGGATGGAGACTCGATGTTCCATGGAAGATACCAGGAACATTCTGGCGCACATTTCGGAGAAAAATAAAGCAGATCGATCAAAGTATTCTGATTACCGGTGAAATCTGGCGGGATGGAAAGGATTGGCTGCAGGGAGACACTTTTGACAGCATCATGAACTATCAATTGAGAGAATATATCCTTGATTTTTGTGTAAGAGGAGCAATGGATGCAGAGGATTTTGCATTTGAACTTGAAAGATTGTTAGGCTCTCATCGTCGATCCGCATTTTTACAGTTAAATCTTTTAGGCAGCCACGATACTCCGAGAATATATACCATGTGTGATGAAAATCCGGAACCCTTCTTTCTCGCTCTTGTTTTTATTTTTACATATATCGGCGTACCTATGATATATTATGGTGATGAAATCGGTATGACAGGAGATAACGATCCCGGCTGCCGGAAGACAATGAGATGGGAAAAGAATGCATGGAACCTGCGTGTAAACGAGATGTATAGAAAACTTATTCTCATACGAAAGGAAAATCCGGCACTTAGATACGGAGATTTTAAAGTATTAAAAGTTTTTAATAATATTTTTGCTTTCTCCAGATGTTACAGGGGAGATTATTTGATTATTGTTATGAATACCGGTGATACTCAGTCCGATATTAATGTTCCATTGCCACAGGATGCTTCAGGAAAAAGAATATGGCAGGATCTGATATCTTCTAATAATTATTATTCCAGGGAAGGATCTGTTAAAATAGGCCGGCTGTTGGGCAGGCGTGCATTGATACTTAAAACTTTAAGTTTAAATAAATGATAGTCCCCTGCGGAAAAGGTATACGTGCGATCAAGATATAAAGGCTGTTATTTCGCCCTTTCGTGATACTTTCTGCAATGCGCTGAATATCCTGTATAAAAAGATTTTTGTCTATAGGATGGGCGTTTTTTTGGTAAGAATATTTTAAAATCATCTATCTCCTGTTGAATACTTTTGCTTATTAAATAACCTTTTTCCGAATTCGGATAGTTTCTATGAAAATTATGCAGTCCTTTAAAATCCGATTTTTTTAAGCTTTTTTTATATTTAACTTCTATAGGAATTAACTTATTTTCCGCAAGTTAAAAACGTAGTTTTCTCGAATTATTGATCTTCTAAATGCTTATCCAAAAAGAACATAATTGGGCTCACCAATTCCCG
>QILZ01000035.1 GCA_003233545.1 Spirochaetales bacterium | reverse complement strand
CGGGACACAGCTCGGTATTGAATGATAAACCCTCAAACGCAGACTTTTCGATCTTTCCATAAACCATTTTACCCCGTTAATACCGGATACATTGGCAACTTCGTGGGGATCGTTAAGAATGGTAGTCGTCCCATGCGGTACTGCTGCTTCTTCGAACCTTTCCGGTGTTAAAAGAGTGGATTCTATATGCATGTGAGAATCGACAAATCCCGGAATAATGTAGCAGCCTTTTTTATCAATTATTTTTTCTGCTTTTATGGAAGCAGGAAAATCACCCTCTTCGACATATACAAATTTATCTTTTTTAATACCGAGCCATCCGTTAAAAACTCTTAAGGAAACTGCATCTGCTATTTTTACATTTATAACCGCAAGATCAAGATTAATCATATCCCTCTTTCTGCAAGAATACGCACAGCCCTGAGGGCAATTCTAATTGCTTTCTTTTCCCCCTCTGCATAGAGCCTTTCTTTTTCTGCAAGCGAAGGCTGTTCTTTAAGCCAGATATTCGAATCTGTGGCAACAATTGCTCCTGATTTAATATGCCTATATGTACTCACAATAAAAAGGACAGAGGCTTCCTGTTCCGCTGCAACCACACCCATCTCTTTTAACAGTTCATTAAGCTCTCTATCTTGAACATAATAAGCATCCCGCGTAAAACCTATTCCCTTTATTGATAAAATTTTCTCCTCTTCCGCTGCAGATACAAGTGCATTTGTTACATCGATATCCGCAACAGCCGGAAATCCCTGAGGAATATATGCCCTCGAAGTTCCCTCTCCCCTATACGAAGCAGTGATAATAACCTGGGTTCCGATCGGAATTTCGGGTTGACGCCCGCCTGCTGAGCCTACTCTTATCAGAACCTCCGCACCCAGATTTGCAAGCTCTTCAAATGCAATCGATGCAGCAGGGCCGCCTATACCGGTAGAACATACAGTTACATCGACACCACCCGTTTTACCTGTATAGACTATATATTCGCGGTTTTCTGCCATAAGTTTTGATTCATCCATCTGTTCTGCAATTCTCTTTGCCCTGCCCGGATCTCCCGGCACAAGAACAAACCGGGCTATGTCGCCCCTCCTGCAGCGAATGTGTTTCTGAAGTCCTGTTGATCTCATTCCAATCTTCCTTTCTTTACAATAATACTGCCTTCGGGAAATTCCAGATAAACAGGCTGAGTCGAAAAGGAAGGCCGCTTTTCATAAATTATTACCGAAAACTCACCTAATTCGGTTTCTACAAAGTACTGAGTACTGCTTCCCTGGAATGTTACGGCTTTTACAATCCCCGGTACGGCATTATCTGTCTTTTTTGCACTAAGAGTAACTTCATCGGGTCTAAAAAATGCAGAAACCTTATCAGCCCTGGCAATACCCGCGGAATATTCCGTTTTTACCAAGCCGCTTCCCGCTTTTAAAACTATGTTTTTAGTACCTACGGAAATCACCTCTGTGTTAAAACTATTTTCAAAACCCATGAAATTTGCAACAAACGGAGATGCAGGATGCGAATAGATTTCCTCCGGTGTTCCTTCCTGCTCTATCCTTCCGTTTCGCAGTACTATTATTCGGTCCGACAGGCTTAGAGCTTCTGCCTGATCATGAGTTACATAAATCATACTGATACCTATCTTTTTCTGGAGTCTTCTTAATTCCGTTCTCATATTTATTCTTAGCCTGGCATCCAGATTGGATAACGGTTCATCCAGAAGCAAAAGATTGGGTTCTATAACAATAGCTCTTGCAAGCGCAACTCTCTGCCGCTGTCCGCCGGAAAGCTGCCCCGGAAGCCTGGCATCCAGACCGGAAAGACCTACCATCTCGATCAGGTTGTAAACCTTTTTTTTAATTACCTCACCAGGAGTTTTCCTCATCCTTAAGCCGAATGCTATGTTGTTAAAGACTGTAAAATGAGGAAAAAGGGCATAACTCTGAAAAACAAGCCCTATGTTCCTTTTATTCGGAGGTTTACCTGTATAATCCTTTCCGTTAATAATTATAGAACCTGCAGCCGGAGCCATAAAGCCGGCTATGGTACGCAGTGTTGTAGTTTTGCCGCATCCGCTTGGACCTAAAATAGACAGAAGTTCTCCTTTTTCCAGAAACAGAGAAAAATCTTTAAGTACAGGTTTACCTTTTTGATACCAAGCTTCGATGTTTCTCAGCTCAAGATAGGACATAATATTCTCCCCCTGCTAAACATAACGTGATATTCCGATAACACGTTCGGCGCCCTGAACAATCAACACTGTAAAAACAATAAGAATACTCGATAAAGCTGCTATAGTCGGGTCGAAATAGTACTCCATATAAACAAGCATTTGTATTGGCAAAGTGCCTACTCCGGGACCTGTTAAAAATAACGATACAGGAACATTATTGAATGATGTTATAAAAGCAAGAATAAAGGATGCCACAATACCTGTTTTAATACTCGGCAGAATTACTATAAAGAAACTTCTTAATCTTGATGCACCAAGGCTTACAGCAGCTTCTTCTATCGATACATCAAAATTTCTTAGACTCGATGATATTACCCTTACAGTATAAGGCAGGAGGATCGCTGTATGACCGATATACAAACCGATTAGTACCGGAAAATTTGACAACAGCACGAAAAATCTTAACATTGCAAATCCGATAACAAGCCCCGGTATAATCGCAGGTGATGAAAATATTACTTCTATAAGGTTCTGTCCCGGAAACTTAAACCTGACCAGAGCGTAAGCAACAGGAGTACCCAGGATTAAGGCGGAAAATGTAGAACCAAGAGCAATTTTTAGACTGCTCCAGAAGGCATCCCTGAACATAATCACAGTAAAAACCTTATGAAACCATTTTAGTGAAAAACCTTTAGGGGGAAATGTCATCAGCTCCTGCGAACCGAAAGATGCTAGAAAAATTATTAAGAAAGGACCTATTAAAAACGTGTAGACAAGGATTATAAATATAAGAAGTACTGTTGATTTTTTCATATTACATTAGGCCTTAGTTTTCTAAGCAGAATATAAAGAATCAAGGTAGTTAACACCATAACAACCGCTACTATCGTTGCACCGCTCCAATCCATTAAAACAAGAGATTTTTGATGGAGCAGAGTAGATAAAGTAAGCACTCTTGTTCCTCCGAGTATGGCAGGAGTAACATAAGCTGTAATACTTCCTGTAAAAACAAGTGTCGCACCCAATATCAGACCGTCCGAAGAAAGGGGAAACGTTACGAGCAGTATGCTCCTCAGCCATCCGGAGCCGAGGCTTCTTGCAGCCTCTTCCAGATCATCCGGTATATTTTCCATTGCACTCACAAGAGAAATTATCATAAGCGGAAGAAATAGCTGCAATAACCCAACTACTATTGCATTCTCCGTATAAATTAACCTTAGCGGTTTATTTATAAATCCCAATGCTTTCAAGGATTGGTTAATGAGCCCGAAACGGCCTAGTATTATAAGCCAGGCATATGTACGCGCAACAGGATTTGTCATAAGCGGCAATATTACTACGGACATTAACAATGACCGCTTTCCTTCTTTAGCATGCGATATAACATAAGCGGTGGGATAACCAAGTATCACGGCAAATAAGGTAACAATAATCCCGAGTTTAATAGTCCTTAAATAGATAAAAAGATTTCTTTTGTTTGTAAAAAACTGAATATACCGGGATAATGATAAACGGCCTGTTTTAGTGTAAAAACTCTCTATAAAAATAAAAAAAAGAGGCAACAGAAAAAATATTAAAATAAATATTAATGCAGGAATGATCAGAGATAAAACAATACGTCTTTGTTTAATTTGCCGCATATCAAATCGATTCTTTAAGAGGGATACCTGTCGATATCCCTCTTTTTATCATTACTTACCATGGGATAACCGAATACCACCGACAGTGGTTACCGCAATTTCTCCTCCCGCTTAAAAGAAAGACCGCCATCCGGTTATTCAGTCATTATGGAATTCCATTTGTTAATCCATTCTTCCTGAAGACCGGCCAGTTTTTTCTGATCCAGAAAAATAAGAGAGTTTATAATCTTATCACCATAGGTTAATTTGGCCGCTTTATCAGCAGGAACCTTAACCTTTGTATTTGTCGGAGAATCTACCAGATCAAGAGCTTCCGCTTCCTCTACCTTTTTGGAAATCAGGAAGTTTATGTATTTATATGCAAGATCCTCATTTTTTGTACCTTTTACTATACTTACAACGCTCATAACTCCTACAATTCCTTCTTCCGGAACTACGGATTTTAACGGTAACCCGGTTTTTAATAGATTCCCCCATGCAAAACTGGCATAGGGACCTACCCACACTTCTCCCTGTTTCACCATGGTTGTCAGCTCCGAGGAGCGCCTGTAGGTATTTACAATAGCTCCCTTAAGACTTTCGAGTTTTTTCCATGCAATATCGACATTGTTTTCATCACCCCCCCAGGCCTTTGCAATCAGGATAATAGTAGCCGGGCCGTTTGTGGTTGCAATATCCGGAAGTGTTACATACCCTTTTACATCCGGTCTCCACAAATCTCTCCATGACGTAACCGGTTTTGAAATTTTATCTGTTCTATAAAATAATCCATAATGAGAAACAGAGTAACCTACCCCGTATCTGTTCCCCAAAGGATCCTGAGCCCATTTATATAAGTCTTTTAAATTGGAAAGTTTCGAAGGATCATAGGGCTGTAAGAGTCCCTGCTGTATTGCCTTAAAGGTATAATTACCGGCAAAATGTACAACATCCACAATAGGATTATTTTTACGCGCTGCAAGTTTTGTAAGCCTTGATGAATTATTTCCCTTCTCATAAATTAATTTTACATTATACTTTTTTTCGAAAGGAACCGTTATGTTCTTATCCAGGAGGTCCATATTATAACCCCAGGTCGAAACAGCCAGGACTTTAGGCTTCGAAGCCTTTGCTCCTTTCTCCTTTGTACCTTCTGCAGACAATACCGATGCCGATATAATCAGCATAATAAGTACGGTAAAGACAGTTATTTTTCTCATTTCCTTCCCCTTTATAAAGTAACCTGCAAGGATGCTCATTTTAAATAATATTTAACACCGACTACGTCGATTATACTCCCTATTTAACTATCATTAAACTGATTATGTCAAGGACCATAAATTCCTGTTCGAAAGGCCGATGCCCTTAATAATTTTATCATAAAAGCCTATCAGCTGAGAGCCGTCGATGTACGTTTCAGCAGTGTACTCTTTAAATATTTCTTATTCTCTTTCGAAGATCGGCCATTTATCAGATC
>QILZ01000048.1 GCA_003233545.1 Spirochaetales bacterium | reverse complement strand
TCATTGACAAGCACGTAGAGGTCGTCATCGAATACCTCTTTTTTCCTGTCTGCAAGTTCAAGGAATTTCTCGTATGATATTCTTATTTCCTCTTCGCTTAAGGTCAGGCCGAGTTCGGAAAGTCTTGTACTGAAACCATGCATTCCCGAATGTCTTCCGAGAACAAGCTGGCTCGAATCCCTGCCAACGGATTCCGGTTTCATTATTTCGTATGTTTCCCTTCTTTTAATTACACCATCCTGATGTATCCCGGATTCATGGGAAAATGCATTATCCCCTATTATTGGTTTATTCCTTGGAATCGGAAAGCCAATAATATTGGAGAGCAGGCGGGATGAATTGTATATCTGAGTTGTATCGATATTTGTTTCGAAGGGCAGGGCGTCTTTTCTCACATTTAAGGTCATTACAAACTCTTCCAGGGCGGCATTGCCCGCACGTTCTCCGATGCCGTTAAGTGTAACTTCCACCTGCCTCGCCCCGTTTTGAACCGCTGCGATAGAGTTTGCCACTGCAAGTCCGAGATCATTATGACAGTGAACGGAAACAATGGATCTGTCGATATTCGGAACCCTGTTCATTATTTTATTAATAAATGCACCGAATTCTTCGGGTATTGCATATCCGACGGTATCCGGTATGTTGATTATATTTGCTCCTGCGTCGATAACCTTTTCCACTATCCGGCAGAGAAAATCCAGGTCGCTTCTTGTTCCGTCTTCAGGTGAAAATTCAACTTCCCCGGTTTTGTTTCGTGCGTATTTAACCGCATCGACTGCCATCTCTATAACTTCATCCGGTTCTTTCTGCAGTTTGTACTTCATATGAATCGGTGAAGTTGCTATAAAGATGTGTATCCTCGGGTGTTCTGCATCTTTTATCGACATATATGCAGCATCGATATCCTTAATAACCGATCTGGCAAGTGCCGCTATTGCTATGCCCTTAACATGCTGTGCAATATATTTACATGCTTCGAACTGATGGGGTGATGAAATGGGAAAACCCGTTTCTATTACATCCGCCTTGAGTTTTGCAAGCTGTAATGCAAGTTCATACTTCTGCTGTGTTGTCATCGATGCGCCCGGAGATTGTTCACCGTCCCTCAATGTCGTATCGAATATATAGATCCTATCCATAATTACCTGCCCCCTTTTATTTTTTTTGTTTTTTCCATGGAGATAAGTCCGCTGCGTGCGAGTTCTGTAATGCCGTAATTCTGCATTATAGTGATGAAGTCGTCTATTTTTTCACAGGAACCCGTAATTTCGAGCATAATACTGTCCATTCCCACATCCATTACTCTGGTTCTGAAAACATCTGCAATCTGAAAAACCTCACCCCGTTGTTTGGGGGCGGCATGTACTTTAATTAGTGCCATTTCCCTGTGGACGGAAGGTTTTTCCGTGAGGTCTATGAGTTTAATTACATCTATGAGTTTATTAAGCTGCTTTTTTATCTGTTCAAGGACATTTTCATTTCCGCTGCTCACAAGTGTAATTCTGGTTATACCCGGATCGGTTGTGACACCGGCAGTGATACTTTCCAGATTATACCCTCTGCCGGAGAAAAGTCCTGAAATTCGCGACAGGACACCTTGATGGTTTTCTACAAGAAGCGATAATACATGTTTCATATCAGACTCCCTTCACCCAGCATCATTTCATCATTACCGGCTCCGGCCGGTACCATAGGCCATACATTTGCTTCTCTCGATACTATAAAATCGATAATAACCGGCCTGTTTTTTGATTTTCCCGCTTCTTTAAGAACGGGTTCGATATCCTTTTCTTCCGTGACTCTGTATCCTACTGCATCGTAGGCCTCTGCAAGTTTAATAAAATCCGGTACATAGGGCGGGCACTGGTCTCCCGGAGAATTACAGTCCCGGGGACAGGACGGCCGGCGCATAAGACATGTGGATGAGTAGTGCCTGTCGTAGAAAAGTTCCTGCCACTGTCTGACCATGCCTAAGTATCCGTTATTAAGGATTGCAATAATAACAGGAAGTTCTTCCTGCACCGCGGTCGCAAGTTCCTGAATATTCATCTGTATCGACCCGTCGCCTGCTATATTGATTACTTTTTTGTTCCTGTTGCCCGCCTGCGCTCCTATGGCTGCAGGAAAACCGTATCCCATCGTTCCGAGTCCGCCGGAGGTCAGGAGAGTTCTGGGTTTTTGGAAGTTATAAAACAGGGCTGCCCACATTTGATTCTGGCCGACCTCGGTAGCTATAATGGCATCCGGGAAAACTTTACTTATTTTCCGGACAACGAGGGGCGGAGAAAGCATGTTCCCTTCGGTTTCCGTGGAAAGCGGATGAGTGTTTTTCCACTGAATCGTTTGTTTAATCCAGGAATCTATTGCCGGTTTTTTAATGAGCGGGTAGAGTTCTTCGAGAACCGTTTTTGCATCTCCGACTATGGGAATATCAACCGTCACATTTCTTGCAATAGCTGCAGGATCTATGTCTATATGAACGATTTTTGCATGCTGCGCAAATTTTTTAAGTTCGCCTGTTGCCCTGTCATCGAATCTTGCTCCGATTGTAAAGAGAAGATCACTGGAGCTTACAGCCATATTGGCGGCAAAAGTCCCGTGCATGCCGAGCATACCGAGATACCTCGGGTGGTCACTGGGAACAGCACCGATTCCCATAAGCGATGAAATTGTTGGTATATCCGTTTTCTCCAGAATTTTTTTAAAAATACCGGAGGCATCCGCGATATTTATTCCCCCGCCGATATAAAACAGGGGACGTTTGGCCTCCTTAAGAATTTTTACCGCCTTTTTTATCTGTCCGGAATGACCCTTGCTGACCGGTTTGTAGCCCCTGATCTGTATCGTTTCGGGATACTTGTCGTCTATTTTTTTTATCTGCATGTCCTTTGGAAAGTCTATCAAAACGGGCCCCGGCCTGCCGGTTGTAGCAAGATAAAAAGCCTCTTTCATGATTCTGCCGATATCTTTTCTCTCTGTTACGAGATAGTTGTGTTTTGTCACCGGCCTCGAAATACCGACAGTATCCGCTTCCTGAAAGGCATCATTACCGATCATGCTTTTCGGAACCTGGCCGGTAAGACAAACAATGGGAACGGAATCAAAATTGGCTGTAGCAAGTCCCGTTATTGTATTTGTCGCACCCGGACCGCTCGTTACAAGAACGACACCGGGTCTGCCGGTCGAGCGTGCATAACCGTCTGCCGCATGAACAGCCCCCTGTTCGTGCCTTGTAAGCACAACATGGATGGAAGGTTCTGCAAACAGGACGTCAAAGATCGGTATTACCGCCCCTCCGGGGTAACCGAAAATTATATCGACTCCCTCTTTCTTCAATGATTCGACAATCATTTCCGAACCGCTTTTATTCATTGTTTCCCCCTTTATGGTTTATATTTCACGTACGGCACCGCGTGCTGCTGAACTGACATTCTGAGCATATGCATCTAAAAAGGGACTGCCTGTTTTTTTGACTTCAGGATTAAAACTCTTCATTCTTTTATCCCATTCTTCTTCGGAGATAAGAAGATCGATGCGTTTTCCGGGAATATCGATTTTAATCCGGTCTCCTTCCCTGATAATGCCGATGGGACCGCCGGATGCTGCTTCCGGAGTTATATGGCCTATACACGATCCCCGTGTTGCTCCGGAAAATCGTCCGTCTGTTATAAGTGCGACTTCCTTATCGAGACCCATGCCTGCAATAGAAGCTGTCGGTGACAGCATTTCCCTCATTCCCGGTCCCCCTTTGGGACCTTCGTATCTTATTACAACAACATCTCCCGATTTAATATTACCGGAGAGAATGGCTTTCTGTGTCTCCTCCTCGGATTCGAACACCCTTGCAGGGCCTGTATGAACGAGCATGGCGGGGTCGACAGCACCTTTTTTAACAATACTTCCGCCGGGGGCAAGATTCCCCTTCAGTACGGCAAGACCTCCTTCGTTATGGTACGGTTTTTCGAGAGTTGCGATAATCGTACCATCAGGTTCCGGTGAGTTTTTAAATGACTCATAGAGGCTTTTTCCGGTTATGGTTACCTGCCCGCCCTTGATAACACCGAGTTTATTAATCTGTTTTATAACGGACATTATTCCGCCTGCGGAGTTTAAATGCTCCATAAAGAAAGGCCCTGAAGGCGCCAGTGTGCAGAGATGGGGAACCCCGGCACTTATCCTGTCAAAATCTTCGAGTGAAAGCGAAACACCTGCTGAGGCAGCAATTGCGGGAAGATGAAGAGCCGTGTTTGTCGAGCCCCCGATTGCCATATCAACGGCAACTGCATTAAGAAATGCTTCTCTGGTAAGTATTTTTCTCGCTGTAAGCCCTTCCGTTACCGCTTTAACGATAGTTTCACCTGCATTTTCCGCAAGTTTCATTCTTTCTGCAAAAACGGCAGGGATGGTGCCGTTGCCGGGAAGGGCAATTCCCAGGGCTTCCGCCATACAATTCATCGAATTTGCAGTAAAAAGCCCGGCACAGGAGCCTGCTCCGGGACAGGCTGAACATTCGATCTGTTCAAGTTCATCCCCGGAAATTTTTCCCGCAGTATATTCTCCGACTGCTTCAAAAACCGCATCCAATCCTATACTGCGGTCATTGATTTTACCGGAAAGCATGGGGCCTCCCGAAACCAGTATTGCAGGTATATCGAGTCTGCCTGCGGCCATCATCATGCCCGGATCGATCTTGTCACAGTTTGTAACGAGTACGATTCCGTCGAGAGCATTTCCGCGTGCAACTACTTCTACGGAATCTGCTATAAGTTCTCTGCTGGGCAGAGAATATTTCATTCCGGAATGACCCATCGCAAGACCGTCACAGAGGCCTATTGTTCCGAATTCCGCAGGCACGCCGCCTGCAGAAAGGATTCCCGCTTTTACTTTTGCTGTTATTTCTCTTAGGTGTATATGACCGGGGATAAGTTCGGTGAAGGAATTCGCTATCCCGATTATCGGCTTATGGAACATCCCTTTATTCCATCCGAGTGCATAGAGAAGACTCCTGTGAGGAGCACGTTCTGTCCCTTGAGTAACAATTGAACTGTTTAATTTTTTTTCTGCCATATGACGAATAAACCTCCTGATAAAAAAATAAGCCGTTTCCCGAAAGGGAAACGGCTTTGTTTACAATACATTAAAGCCTTTTATCCTCTCGGAACTCTCTTAAGAGCGGGTAGAATAATAGCGATTATTAACAGGCCTAAGAGGATAATCATATTTGTGTTTTTTCTGGAAACATATTCCATAATGTTGATTTAACCTATGTGGAAACTTTTGTCAATAATATTTATTAAAAAAAGGT
>QILZ01000401.1 GCA_003233545.1 Spirochaetales bacterium | reverse complement strand
TGTTTTATGCGGTATCATACATTTTTATGCACATACAAACAACTATAAGCTGTTTAATTGATAACAACCCCAATAGAACATAATGACCTATTTCATCCATGAGTTCTTTGATCGTGCGAATTCCCGCAATAGTCTCCGCTTTGTAACCATACAGCCAGGCACTCACGTCATGCACTATCGGTTTTCCCGTGCCACCTTTTCAGAGAATCATCACAAACAATAACGCAAACTTCGTAAGTTCTATTTCTAAGATCAATGCCAATTTTCGACGGCCGGCTTTGATGCATACTTATATGTGAGTTGGGCTTAAAAATATTAAGCTAATATACCTTTTTTACGCTCGCTAATTTTAAGGAACTTATCGCTCTTTACATCCATAATTTATAATTTCCTGCCATCCGATTTCGATTCCTTCTTTGGCAATACTCTTATATATAAAACCAGGTGTTCCTTTATATTTTTTATATTTATCTTCTTCTACCGCAATAATATCTACCGGCTCGGATATGTTATTTCTTAATAGGGTAAAATATATTTTACGAGTTATTTCTCTTTCATTGTTTGATTTTTTTAATACTATCAGAATATCATAGTCACTTTCAGGTTTTGTTTTTCCTTTTTGTCCGGAACCGAATAGTATAACTTTTTAAGGGTTTACTTCACTTTTAATCAATTTGTAGATCTTTTGTAATTCCTTGTCTTCTATTTATTCCCTAAACAGGCAATTCGTTTTAGGTAAAACTATTTAAACATTCTAATGCTCCGCATGACCGGCCCGCGACGGAGTGCAGCGCCATTGCCAATCCGTATCGATGCGGTTGTCAGCCATTATTTTTTTAATGCAAGCAGATAAATACGGTAAAAAACCAAATCTACACGACCTGTTTTGCCTGCCTGTTCTTTAAACGATCTTCTTATTATGTCTCCAAAACTCTCTATGTATTTCTGAGATAGTGAGATATTGTAATAATTTTGATTCAAATATCCCGCCGCCGCACCTGACTCGAATATTTTGTATGCTTCCTCCGCTGAATGGGAGGTAACAACTTTATCGATAAATGATTTTTCAACCTTAAATTCGGCTTCTTCGAATAATTCTGAATATTCTTCTGCTGTATTCAGGAAAAGCCACGGGGAGGTGAAACCTGAAAAAGTCTTTTTAGCCGTTTCATGTTTCTTTACTTCTTCTATGGTCTTAAGAAAATTTGGACAATAACTTTCTTTGGCAGGGGCTTGTATTGCCATTTTTCCATTATGTTTTAAGGCGTAATGACATGCTTTAAGTGCTTTTTTGTGATCTACAAACCACTGAAATGCCGAATTGCAGAAAATGATTTCAAATTCATTCTTGTAAACGAGCTGCTCAGCAGAGCGATTATAGAAGGTGATATCCTGATCCGAATAATTTTCTTTTGCTTTTTCTATCATCCCTTCCGATGGATCGACTCCGACGACTTTCCCGCTTGTTTTGTCCTTGATTGTTTTTGAAATGTGACCTGTTCCACAACCGAGATCAAGAACATTATCATGTGGTTGGATATCGAGCAGGTCAAACAGTATTTCACTTGCAGATTTCTGAACTACCGAATCCTTTTCATATTTTGACGATATATCGTTAAAATTTGCCATTTTCATTTAAATCACGGCCAACGCCATTTGAATAATTTTAACCTTATACTCGCTGCACTCTTTTTGCAATTAGATGTGGAATAAAAAAACAATTGTGTAAAATCTGCTCCATGCGATTATTCGAGTAAGCCGTTCGCGGCCGGAATAAACTCATCTTCGTTAATAATAACAGACATCTATAAAGGCTTCTATCTTTTTTATTTAACTGCAATTTTCC
This sequence comes from Spirochaetales bacterium, assembly GCA_003233545.1. Classification (GTDB taxonomy): domain Bacteria; phylum Spirochaetota; class Spirochaetia; order SZUA-6; family SZUA-6; genus SZUA-6. The sequence goes on along the minus strand of QILZ01000401.1, from coordinate 5,391 downwards.
TCTAAAATCTTCCTGAACAATGGTTTTAATCGACCTTCAGAATAGGTCGTCTTAAACCTTTGGGTTACTTTTTGATCTTAATATGCAGCCTGCCGTATACTAATCCCAATAATATGCACTATCCTATCATTATTACTTATTTCGTAAAATATTCTGTAGTTGCCAATACGATATCTGCACGTTCCAGGTGAATAGTATTTTAGTTTTTTTATATTATTACCAAACTGAGATTGTATTTTCAGTTGTGGATATATTTTAGTCAGTAATTTGTTTTTAATTATTATTTTATTCTCTCTACTTATCTTTTCTAATTCTTTCAGGAAGTTATCAGTTTCAAAAATATTGTACTCATTCAAACAAAACGCCCCTTTCCGTTCGCGGCATCTTTACTACCCTTTTTAAGCGATTTCATTAAATCTTCGTCATTTAATATAGCTTCCATTTCAAAATCATCTACATAATCAGCTTCTTCTATAAATTTTAAGGTGGCTGTTTCAATATAGTTTGATAATGGTCGATTATCTGCTTGTGCGTGCTTTTTTATGATATCATAGCTAACATCATCTAAACGTAGAGTTACAGTTTTTGGCATAAACGAAACCTCCTTGTGAATATTAATTATTCGTTTCTATTCTAGAATAGTCTTTTCCGGAATATATGTCAAATATTTTTGTTCCGGATGTTAAATTTTTTCTACTGTGTATTTCTTGCATTCGTCAATTCCCCGTCAACTTCATTCACCAGGTGCCAAGCCAAATTCTTTCTTTTGAGTCACATTTTCTCTACATTTTTCCTTAAGAATATTATAAATGAAAATTGCCCGCCCTTTTATCGGGGGGGTAGATAAATCCCGGTAAATATGAAACTATAGTGAAAATCGTCAAGGTGCTGCAGTAATGCAGGTAAAAGGGAAGCAGGTTACAATCCTGCGCGGTCCCGCCACTGTACGAGGGTTTGGCAACGAGGAGAACCACTGGATACTCCGGGAAGGTCGTTGCCATTTATTCCCTCAAGCCAGGAAACCTGCCTGACGAGAGTACCCGTTAGGTCTACGCGGTATAGGCCAGGGTATGGATCCACTTTACAGTCGACCCATATCCGCAAATCTTTTTACGAAAGGTGTAGGATATGAAAAAAATCATAAACATTACAATGCTCATTTTTATGAGTGCCCTTCTGTTTGGGGCCGGCAATCAGGAAAAAGCTTCCATAAAGCAGGCAGAACCTGTTAAGCAGAAAACAGGCATCTCTGTTACCGATTCATTTAACAGAACCATTACGCTGGATAAACCGGCGGCACGCATTGTTTCGGTTGCTCCAAGTATTACGGAAACGGTTTTTGCTCTCGGAAAAGGTGATCTTCTTGTGGGAAGAACCGACTACTGTGATTACCCGGCGGAAGCCTTATCTGTTCAGAGTATCGGGAGTCTTATGGAGCCGAATATCGAGAAAATTGCCGAATTAAATCCGGATATCGTTATTGCTTCCACTCATTTTAAAAAGGAAACCCTCGAAAAACTGGAAAATCTTTCCATAAAGGTTCTTATCCTGAAGGAAGATAAGAGCTTCGATGGTGTATACACGACCATCAATAATATTGCAAAGATTACCGGAGCGGAAAAAGAGGGGCAGACCCTTATTGCAAAGATGAAAAAAACAGTAAAAGATGTCGAGCAGGCTGTTAAAGGAAAAAAACGTCCGAAAGTTTACTACGTTATAGGATTCGGAGAACATGGTGATTATACTGCAGGAGGGAATACCTTTATCGGGCAGATGATAACCATGGCAGGAGGTACTAATATTGCTGCTGCCGTAAAGGGATGGACGTTCAGTCTTGAGAAAATCATAGAAGCTGATCCTGACATCATTATCTGTTCGAAGTACTGGAATACTAAGAAAAATTTTGTCAAGGCAAACGGTTACAAAGCACTCAGCGCAGTAAAGGAAAATAAGGTTTTTGAGATTGATAACAACATGCTCGACAGACAGGGACCAAGACTAGCCGACGGTTTAAAAGCCCTGGCAAAAATTATACATCCCGAAAGCTTCTAATGACCATGTCTTTATCCCGGCACCGGAAAACAATTTTCGCACTTCTTCTTATCACTCTTTTTGGGGTTATGATCTTTACTTCCACTGTCGGGAGTGTGTCTATTCCTTTTTCCGATGTGTTCAGGGTTCTTATCTCCTCCGTTATTCCTTCCCTGGGGGAGTTATTAAAAAACTCATTTAAAATCATCATTTTGCAGGTCCGTCTGCCCAGGATTATTCTTTCGGTAATAGCGGGAATGGGTCTCGCTGTAAGCGGTGCCGTTTTTCAGGGAATATTCCGTAATCCCATGGCAAATCCCTATATACTCGGTGTCTCATCGGGTGCCGCATTCGGTGTTGCCCTGGGGATGACTTTACAGCTTCAAATTTCATTTCTGGGACTGGGTGCTGTTCCGGTCTCTGCTTTTCTCGGGGGGATGCTCACTGCTCTTATTGTCTATTTTATTTCCGGAAACGGACGTTCTATCTTTTCACTGCTCCTTTCCGGTATAGCAATGGGATTCTTCCTTTCCGCTCTCATGTCCCTTATCATGTATCTTAACAGGGATCAGCTGGAAAATATCGTTTACTGGTCGATGGGCAGTTTTAATGCCGCCAGCTGGATAAAAATTCTGATATCCGGACCTGTAATACTGCTTGGCTCCGCACTTATAATGATATTTTCAAAAGATCTCAATATTCTCATACTTGGTGATGACACTGCCATGAGTCTTGGCATTGCGGTGCACGCGAAGAGGCTTTTTTTCCTTATTATCTCGACTATTATAACGGCAAGTGCCGTTTCGGCAAGCGGTATTATCGGGTTTGTGGGGCTGATTATTCCTCATACATTGCGGATTCTGACCGGTCCTGATCACAGGACGCTTATCCCCTTAAGCATGATATCCGGCGGCATATTCCTTCTCCTTTCCGATACCATTGCCCGGACACTTCTTTCGCCGACAGAAATCCCGGTAGGTATTATCACTTCCCTTTTCGGAGCACCTTTTTTCATCTATCTCCTGCATAAACGCAGAAAGGCCCTTGTATGAAAAAAGAAGCTGTCCGCATAAATAACCTTACCTGGGGATATAACGGAAGGGATATCCTCGATTCGATTACCCTGACAATCGCCGGGGGATCATTTACCGGAATTATCGGACCCAACGGTGCAGGAAAAACAACACTGATCAAACTGCTTCTTAAACTTCTTCCGTCCGGAAAAGAAAAGATTCTCATCCAATCAGAGGACATTACCTGTCTCTCGAGGAAAGAACTTGCCCGAAAGATGAGCTATGTTCCCCAGACCCTCGGTGTAGATTTGGGATTTACCGTCGAACAGATTGTAGCTATGGGGAGGAATCCCTACCTTAAGTACTTCGAACAGGAGTCTGACCTGGATAGAACGGTTATCCGGCAGGCTATGGAAGAAACGCAGATCTTTCATCTTAAGGATAACAACATCGACCGTGTAAGCGGCGGAGAGCTCCAGCGGGTTATTATTGCCAGGGCTCTTGCACAGGAACCGGACATTCTTGCTCTCGATGAACCCACCAGTCATCTGGATATAAACCATCAGATCAGAATTCTTTCCCTTATCCGTTCCTTAAGTACAAGAAAAAATATAACTGTAATTGCTATTCTGCATGATTTTAACCATGCCTTCGAATATTGTGATAATCTTTTCCTCATGAATGACGGAAGAATAGAAGCGTATGGAAATCCTGAAAAAATTATAACCCCGGAAATTATAAAAAAGATATACAACCTTAATGCAAAAATGGAAAAAAATCCTTTTACAGGGAAACCTTATATGGTAACTGATATATGAAAATAATGATAACCGGAGGAGTAAAATCAGGTAAAAGTTCCTTCGCCTTGAAAAAAGCGGATACCTTTCCGGGAAAGAAACTTTTTATTGCAACTGCAACTGCCTTTGACGATGAAATGAGGAAAAGAATTACACGGCACAGGCAGGAACGGAGCTCCGAGTATATAACGGTAGAAGAGCCTCTTTACCTCCGGAATATCAGGGGAGATAACATCGTTCTGGACTGTCTGACTATGTGGATGAACAACCTTTTTTTTAAAGAAAAGGAGGAGGAATGGCAGGAGATTCTTATACCATTCCTTGATAATCTGACGGAGAATGCAGTTATCGTTACCAACGAGGTAGGGCTGGGAAATATCCCGCCGGATCCCGTTTCACGGAAATACAATGAGTACCTGTCTGCAGCAAATAAACTTACTGCCGGGAAAGTGGACAGGGTTATCATGATGGTTGCAGGGCTTCCCCTCTATCTTAAGTAGAATTTTATTTTACGGAGTAAAAAATGGATTTTAGCCGAAGATTTAAAAACTCCATCCTTACAGTCATGGGACTTCTTTCCCGTATGCCGGTTCCTGTCTCCTACACACCGGATTTCTCCCTTTTTCCCCTTTTTATGCCTCTTATAGGGATTCTCTTCGCTCTATTCCTTGCCCTTCCCTCTGTTTTCCTTATTAAGCTGCTTCACAATTCTGCAGCTTCGGCAGGACTGATCCTCCTTTTCCAGTACATGGCGTTTAATATTTTTCACTTCGATGGTCTGCTCGATTCTGCCGATGCGTTACTCTATCGCACAACCATGGAAAACCGGCTCCGTATTCTTAAAGATAAGAGTGCCGGGTCCTTTGCCCTTTTCGCCGGAGTTCTATATATACTTGTTAAATTCAATCTGGTAAAACAGGGAATTGTAATACTCGGGCAGACTGCACCGGCCGGAAGATACTGGTTGTTTTTATATGCACTTCTTTTCTTATTTTTACCGGCAGGCCGTATTGCAGGAGGAATGGTCCCTGTCCTGATCTCTCCTGCGCGATGCGAAGGACTCGGATTTCAGCTAAAAGGTTTTAATAGAAAACTCTTTACTATCGGTAGTATCGTTACCATTACAGTATCGTGGTTTATACTCTTTATTCTGTACGGGAAGATGCTTCCGGTGAATTATACCTTAATCCTTCTGGCCGCCTTTACAGGGGCACTGCTTGCCGGAGCGGTTACTGCCCTGATCTATAAAAAGGGTGTGGGAGGATTTACCGGGGATGCCGTGGGGATGGCAGTGGAACTTGGTGAACTTGTTTATCTCCTTGTTATTATTGAGTTTATCATGGGACAGCAGATATGAGTATCCACGGAGGAAATATACTGGAACTTGCAAAGGCCCTCTCCTGCCGGGAAGATGAAGTTGTCGATTTCAGTGCAAATATAAACCCCATAGGATTTCCTTCATGGTTAAGGGGAGAGGTGAGCCGCAGCATAAGCTCCCTGGTGCATTACCCTGACCGGGAACAGAAACATTTTATTAAAGCCGTATCGAG
>QILZ01000019.1 GCA_003233545.1 Spirochaetales bacterium | reverse complement strand
CACGGTATTATAAGCGAACACAGGGGCAGCATCCGTGCGGAAAGTACTCCCGGCAAAGGTGCGGAGTTTATTATCGATCTGCCTGTTATCCCTTTATCGAAATACAGGCCGCAAAAAGTAATGAAACCGGCCGATTACAACAGTCTTGTATCCGTTCCGAAACCTGACCCGGCCAAAAACGAACATAGAATAAGAATCCTGGTAGCGGAGGATGAAGATACACTTCGCAGAATAATGGTACGTTACTTAAAAAAGTGCGGCTACCATGCGGATTCCGCTAAAGACGGAACAGAGGCATTTAACCGCATAAGAAAAGAGCAATACACCCTTGTTATTTCCGATATAAGAATGCCCGGAATTAACGGTATAGAGCTATACAAGAAAGTACTTAAAGTTAACCCTCAATTAGCCGGGCATTTTATAATCTCTACCGGAGATGTAATAAGCGAAGATTCTGCAGTATTCCTTTCAGAAACAAATATTCCTAACCTTATTAAACCCTTCGAGATGAAAACAATGGAAAGTGTGATCCGCAAAATTCTGAAAATTAAAAAAAGAAAAAACTGATTATTTTTGTTCCAAATAGTTCATAAAACTAACTTGACAATCATAAACAATCATGTTTAAATTAAAAAGAATGTTCCGGCAAAGAAAGTAAAATATCGTTATTAAACAGCAGCAGGAGATTATTTATGAAAGGCGGATATATTCCCGCGGCGAGGCAGCAGAAAATTTATGAGATTGTTCGCCAGCGTGGGATCGTTAAGGTTACGGATTTAAGTACCTCTTTAAAAGTATCGGAAATAACAATAAGGAGAGACTTAGACATTTTAGAACAGAAAGGCCTTCTTGAACGGACCCACGGAGGAGCAATTTTTACACAGAGAATGAAAACAGAACCCCTTTATATCCAGAAAAATCTGCGGTACAGGGATGAGAAAGAATCCATCGGACGCGAGGTTAACCGGCTTATAGAAGACGGTGATACCCTGTTGATAAACAGCGGATCCACAACACTTCAGGTTATCAGGCACATACAAGGAAAAGATATCAATGTTATAACGAGTAATTTAGGCGCTGTAACCGAACCCAATGACCGGATAAAAACACTAATCCTTGTCGGCGGTATTTACAGATACCAGTCCAATTCACTTGTCGGAGGTTTCACTTCCTTTATCCTGGATCAGGTTTACGGATCCAAAGCCATAATAGGCGTAGACGGCGTAAGCGTAAAATACGGCCTTACGACTCCCGTACACCAGGAAGCAGAGGTCGCCAAGGCTATGATAGAACGGACAAAGGGGCCTGTAATAGTAGTTGCCGATCACAGAAAACTCGGTGTAACATCCAATTTTGTAACTGCTCCAATAGAAAAGGTTGATATCCTTGTAACTGATGACAAATTCAACGAGGATTACAGGGAAGAACTGGAAAATGCGGGCATAAGAATCGTAATAGCAAAAACAGGGAGCAATACGGAATAACAGACCTTATTGCTCCTTTTTTAATTTAAGCCCATCCGGGGTTTGCAGGAGGATAAGATAATGGATGCAATAGGAGAAGATTTTGTATGGGTGAATTTCGATTTACTCGAGAAATTTATGGTAGACGGATTCAAGGCTGCCGGCGTTCCGGAAGAAGATGCAAAGATATGTGCGGAAATTCTGATTACATCGGACAAACGGGGCATCGATTCTCATGGAATCGGCAGGTTTAAACCTATCTATATTGACAGAATCAATGCAGGAATTCTGAATCCGGTAACTGAATTCGAGATAGTAAAAGAAAGCCCTGCAACAGCCGTTGTCGACGGACATAACGGAATGGGACATGTAATCGGCCGCCGGTGTATGCAGATGGCGATAGATAAGGCAAAAGAGTATGGAATGGGTATGGTTGTAGCACGTAATTCCACTCATTACGGAATTGCCGGCTATTATGCACTCATGGCAACAGATGCGGAAATGATAGGAATGACAGGCACCAATGCAAGGCCGTCGATTGCACCTACATTCGGCGTGGAGAATATGCTCGGGACAAATCCGTTAACATTCGGATTTCCTACGGATGAGCCCTTTCCGTTTGTACTCGACTGCGCCACTTCCGTATCACAGAGGGGAAAAATCGAAGTATATGCAAGAATGGGCAAGGATATACCAAAAGGCTGGGTAATCGGAGAAGACGGCACATATAAAACCGATTCCGTGCAGATACTTAAAGACCTTATCGCAGGGAAAGCGGCACTTGCTCCTTTAGGCGGACTGGGCGAAGAAACAGGAGGCTACAAAGGATACGGTTATGCAACGGTTGTGGAACTTCTATCCGCCGCACTCCAGCAGGGCTCCTACCTTAAAATGCTTCTTGGTTTCGATTCCGAAGGAAACAAGATTCCATATCCTCTGGGGCACTTCTTTATGGCGATTAATGTGGAATCCTTTGTGGAACCTGCTAAGTTTAAAAAAACAGCAGGAGACATTTTAAGAACCTTAAGAAAATCAAAAAAGATGCCGGGTGCCGAACGTATATACACAGCGGGAGAAAAGGAACAAGAGGCCTGGCTCTACAGGAAAAACAGGGGAGCTAAGGTGGATTCCGTTCTGCAGAAACAGATAATAGAAATCAGAGATACATACAATCTCCCCTATAAATTTGATTTTGAATAACAGTTAATACGGCAGGACAGTTACAATGAAAAGAAATATGGATTGGAGAGCAAAATGGGTTTAAAAGAAGATTCACTGAGGTACCATTCCGAAGGACGGCCCGGTAAAACCGAAGTTATCACGACAAAACCATGCCGTACGGCAAAGGAACTGTCGCTTGCTTACACACCCGGTGTTGCGGCCCCGGTTTTAGAGATAGCGGCAAACCCGGATGATGCCTACCGCTACACAAACAAAGGAAACCTTGTGGCCGTAATAACCAATGGCACGGCAATTCTCGGCCTCGGTAATAGGGGGGCAATGGCAAGTAAACCCGTTATGGAAGGAAAAGGTGTTCTGTTTAAACGGTTTGCCGATATAGATGTCTTTGATATGGAAATAGATACCCTCGATCCGGATAAAATAATAGAAATTGTAAAACTTCTCGAACCGGGTTTCGGAGGTGTAAACTTAGAAGACATTAAGGCGCCGGAATGCTTCCGTATCGAAAACGAGTTAAAGAAGGTATGTAAAATACCTATATTCCACGACGACCAGCATGGAACGGCAATTATTGCAGGGGCGGGATTAATTAACGCCATAAGGATCGTAGATAAAAAGATCAAGGATATTCGTGTTGTTTTCAGCGGTTCCGGCGCCGCTGGTATTTCATGCGCCCGTTTCTTTACATCGCTCGGAGTTAAGAAGGAAAACCTCATTATGTGCGACAGCAGGGGAGTTATCTATAGCGGCAGAAAAGAAGGTATGAATAAACAAAAGGAAGAATTTGTGCAGGATACATCTTTACGTACATTAGAGGAAGCTCTAAAAGGAGCGGATGTTTTTGTGGGCGTATCCGTTAAGGACATTGTAACTCCGGATATGCTGAAGTCCATGAACAAAGACCCTGTCGTATTTGCCATGGCGAACCCGGATCCTGAAATAACATACGAACTTGCCACGGCAGCACGAAAAGATGTTATAATGGCAACCGGCAGAAGCGACTATCCCAATCAAATAAACAATGTACTCGGTTTCCCCTTTATCTTCAGAGGTGCACTGGATGTTCACGCACAGCAGATAACGGAGGGTATGAAGATCGCGGCATCCCATGCCCTTGCCGAACTTGCAAAACAGCCGGTTCCGGAAGAAGTAAAAAGGGCGTACGAAGGCATGAACTTTTCCTTCGGCAGGAACTATATCGTGCCCAAACCCTTCGATCCGAGGGTAATAGAATGGGAAGCCCCGGCAGTAGCCAAAGCTGCATGCGATGAAGGTATCGCCTTAAAACCGGTAGAAGATTGGAATGCATACAGACTGAGCCTTAAAAAAAGGATGAAAAAGTACTGGAAATAATATTTTAAAATTATTTAATCTTTCCCGTATTTCAGGTATAGTCAGATAAAAAGTATGCTCGTGTTTTATATTAGGAGGACCTATGGGTACGATTCTCTCGTTAAAAAATATTGTAAAAATCTATCCCAACGGTGTTGTCGCGAATAAAGGTATAAATATCGATATAGAAGAAAATACCATACATGCAATAGTCGGCGAGAATGGTGCGGGAAAATCCACACTAATGAAAATCATCTTCGGCGAGGAAGCAGCAGAAGAGGGTGAAATATTTTATGAAGGCAAAAAAGTCCGCTTTAAGAATTCCTTAGAAGCAATAGGAAGAGGTATCGGCATGATTCACCAGCACCTGATGCTTGCCCCCACCCTCACGGTTGCGGAAAATATGGTGCTCGGCACGGAACCGCTTAAATGGGGATTTTTCCTTGACAATAAAAAAATCCTTAAAATGACGGAAAAAGCATGTAAGGAGTTCGGATTCGACGTTCCCTTAAAGAAACAGGTAAAAGATCTTCCCGTAGGAACACGGCAGAGAATAGAAATTCTAAAGGTACTTATCAGAAATGCAAAACTAATAATTCTGGATGAACCGACTGCCGTATTAACCCCTCAGGAAACGGAAGTTCTCTTTAAATCATTACGGGACTTGCAGAAACGCGGAAAAACCATAATCTTTATTTCTCACAAACTTAAAGAGGTAAAACAGATAGCCGACAGAGTAACTGTTATCAGGGACGGAAAAGATATAGCCACAAAAGATGCGGATAAGCTTAAAGAGCATCAGATTGCAGAACTTATGGTCGGCAGAGAGATAAATTTCGAGAGAATGCCTCTGCCGGAAAAGATAGGCGAACCCTACCTGTCGGTTAAGAATCTTACATATATAAATGAAGAAAACCTGAAAAAGTTAAACAATATCAGTTTTAAAGTGCACAGGGGCGAGATAACAGGCATAGCCGGTGTGGAGGGAAACGGGCAGACCGAACTTGTGGAAATACTCACGGGATTAAGGCCGGCTACTTCCGGCCATATCCATGTAAATAACCGGGAGATTACGGGACTTTCTCCGAGACAGATAAGGGAAAAAAAGGTGGCGCATATACCCGAGGACAGAATGGAAAACGGAGTAGCCGAACGTGCCTCCATTCAGGAAAACATTATTGTGGACAGGTATTACAAAGAGCCTTTTTCGAAGCACTTTTCGCTGAACTGGAAGTATATCGAAAGTTATACCTGCCGGTTGATCAAGGATTTTAATATCCTGGCTCAATCGGGCAAGACACACATTACAGCCCTGTCGGGCGGCAATATACAGAAAGTTGTTGTGGCACGGGA
>QILZ01000249.1 GCA_003233545.1 Spirochaetales bacterium | reverse complement strand
TGGAAAAGAACCTCGAAAGCGGATGGGAAAAAACATTACATGAACTCGAAAAGGAGATACATCTGCTGCAGGAAGAAATCGATCGAACAGCTATAATATATTCCGGATTAAAGGAAATTACACCGATTTTAAGATTGGCAGACAGAAGGTTCTCACTGTGCCGGCATTATCTTAATGCACTGACAATAAAACCTCCCGTCATTCCCGTCCGGGAAATTTATGAAAAAGCAAAAGAGGCGGCAAACCTCGGCCTTAACAGCCTTGAAAGTCTTTTAAGAACAGAACTTTCTAATGAGGATAAGGCTGTAATAATCAAAGATCCTCAATATATCAGGGTTAAAGAAAAACTTCAAAATATTATTCTGACAGGGGGCGGAGTTTTCTTCGAAGCAAAAGCCGTTTCGGCTAAAAAGCTTAAATTAATTTCAAAAACACTCGCTGCATCGATTAAAAAATTCAGCATACGTGATGACAACTATCCGCCGCCGAAAACTGAAAATTATCCCCGGTTTATAAAAGAGTTAATAAATATTTTTTTTCCGGTTCTCTTAAGAAGTAACCAGCAGCCTCCGCCTTACGGGATAGAGGAGGGTGAAGAAAGACTCTATAGATCAGAAAAAATAAAGATGCCCTTAAGCCAGGCTATACTGTACTATGAAGAAGAATTACTCCCTGAACTTAAAAGAAATTTACTGGAAAACCCCGGAAATATATTTTTACAACAGCAGATATACTCTGTCGGCAAAAAGGTAGAAGAATATAAACATCTCAAATTTATACCGCGATCCACTCCGCTCGTTATTGAAAAAGATTTCTATACGGACTGGATATCCGGCTATACGGAAAACGGAGAACTGCTTGTCAATGTACCGGTACCTGCGGAGTTCGGTTCCAAAACAAATACAGACAGGATTATGGAACTTGTGCGCATGGACTTTGTTAAAAGTATTGCAGGCAAAGGCGTTTCCGGAGAGCTGGATAAACAGTACAAATATCTAAAGAGTCTTAGGAGCGGTATCAGGGGCAGTTCGAGAACTCCTGGTTTTAAAGTCGATACACAAATAGGATACAGGCTGTTAAAACATGATATTCCTTTCCTGTCATGCCTCGAGAATAAGGATGCATTTTTAAAATTATCACAAACCATAACCGGCAGAACTTTAAACGAAGCCGTAAGGACAATTTTAAAGGAGATAATACACAGTACCCCGAAAGATTCCCGGAGAATAATGCTCGATTACTGAGCATCGTATATATCGACATGGTTCATTTTTCCTGATATACTGCCCGGATAGTTCCGGAGGTAGGAAATATGAATTTTTCATGGATGCTTTTCATAGACCTTGGTATTATCTCAGCGGCATTACTGCTCTCCACTCTGATAAGGGCAAAGGTAAAGTTTTTTCAGAAATACTTAATACCAAACTCACTTACAGCGGGATTTATAATACTGCCGTTCTATAATTTTCTTGCTCCCCGGCTCGGCATGAATACCCATGGACTGGAGAATCTTGTTTTTCATCTATTAAATCTTTCTTTTATCGCCATGAGCCTTAGAAAAGGCAGTTTAAAGGGTTCCGGAAAAAGAGTCTTTTCTACCACCGTAACGATCCTTTCACAGTACGTTTTCCAGGGCTTATTAGGACTCGGGTTAGCCTTCTTATTTATTTCAACAATTCTCCCGGGGCTTTTCCCAAGTATAGGTCTTTTTATACCTTTAGGTTTTGCCCTGGGTCCGGGACAGTCTTTTGCAATAGGCAAGGGCTGGGAAAGCTTCGGATTTAAGGGAGCAAGCAGTATAGGCCTGACATTTGCTGCGATAGGATTCCTCTGGGCATGTTTCGGCGGAGTTTATCTTATAAATCTCGGTATAAAAAAAGGGTGGGTGGACAAAAAACAGGTAGCTGTTTTTAAAAAGAAGGGAATAAGAACAGGAATATATTCTACTTCGGACGAACAGCCTGTCGGTGCAAGATTAACAACGGAAACGGAAGCCATAGATTCCATGTCGTATAATATTGCGCTTGTATTAGGCGTTTACATACTTGCATTTCTGCTTTTAAAATTCATTACCTACCTCCTCTCCTTTGCAGGGTCTGTAGGTAATGATCTTGCGGTTAATCTTTGGGGAATTTCATTTATATTTGCAGCACTTATAGCAATGATTGTAAAAAAAATATTCGGTGCATTAAAGATAGATTACACTATAGATAACGGGAGTATGACACGAATTGCAGGCACGTCGGTAGATATAATGGTAACGGCATCGATCGGTGCAATATCACTTGTAATTGTCTCGCAAAACTGGATACCCATTCTTACGCTTGGTATTTCCGGCGGCATTATTACAATTATTACGCTTGTCTGGATTACATCGAGAATATTCGAAGACCATCAATTCCACAGAATGGTAATGTTGTACGGGGCCCTTACAGGAACTTTACCGACAGGACTTGCACTCCTCCGTGTTATAGACCCGGAGTTCGAAACCCCGGTCGCATCGGATTACATGTATGCAACTGGATTAACATTTTTCCTCGCCATACCTTTTATTCTTATGATCAATCTGCCGGCATACGGATACAAATCCGGGAACCCGTTTTATTACCAGATTACATTTGCAATATTCGCAGGATATTTAATCTTTGTTTTTGTATCCTATATATTCCTGTCGAAAAAAAGAGCATTCAAAAAAGCGAACCACATATGGTTTAATGAAAAGGACAGTAGTAAATAGACTGTAATGCACCGGGATATACGGATAGACCCAGCTTCGAAGCTTATAACCGTTTCCGAACGGGTAAGTCTCCGGGTTCTTTCCTTTAGAAAGAGGTTAAAGCCGGCAGCCGCGTCTGCATCTAAAAGGATTCATTCGGAGCTAAAACAGCCGAAACTGCTTTACCCTGTAATTTTTATACCGGGCTGGATATCACACCTGAAAAGCTGGCTTGATTTTTTACCTGTTTTAACTGCGGACAGCAGTGTTTACTATATGGACACGCGGGAAAAACCCTCTGCCGGATTAAGTAAGGATATTATTAAATATGCCGGGGAATTCACGATGGAAAAACATGCCGATGATCTGGAAGCGGTTATAAATGCCCTGGGGCTGCAGGATAAGGAATTCTACCTTGCAGGTTCTTCTATGGGGGCAAATATTATTCTCAGGTATCTTGTGCAGGGAAAGAAAAACCCCAGAGCAGCTGCAGCGCTTATTCCCAATCTTAATTTTAAAATACCCGCATGGGGTGTGCCGTTTCTCTATCTTCCCGCCCGGATATACTACCTGATAAAACCTGTAATCAAATTCTATCTCTACCTCTTTAAAAGCGACAGAGGAAGTGAAAAAAGTATGCTGCACTATATTTTTTACGGGCTCGATACGGCAGAACCTGAAAGGCTGCAGGCCTCTGCTAAGGGTATGCAGAGCTACACCCTGCCGGGTAAACTTGAAAGGGTTAATGCCCCGTGCCTCCTTGTCGGTTCCAGGCTGGACAGAATGCATCTCTCTTCCACAGTAAGGAAGATCAGTAATAAAATGCCGAATAGTGAATATCTGGAGATAGATGCTTCCGGGGAAACACACACGGCAGGAATGGCAGAAAAAATTATCGAATACTTTAAAATGTACGATTAAAACCCCACAGAATTACTTTAAAGTATTAAACCGTTTAGCGCAGTCGGGACATATGGTATGAGAAAATTTAACACCGCCCTTCCTGTTTATGTACTGCTCTATCTGCATCCACCTTTCTTTATCTTCTTCCGTTGTACGTATCTTATGGCAGATACTGCAGATAGGGAGAATAGTCTCTACATTTCTGGCAAACCGCTTAAGAGCCTTCAGTTCCGTTATATCACGTGCAATGCCCTGGGTTCCGATAAACTCCTGCCCGGATGAAGAACCGTTCCCCCTTCTCTTTTTGGTATATACTCCGAAACTGTTAAGCAGAGCAAAAATATAATCAAATTCAAATACTCTTGCCTTTTTATTTTTCGGTACCAGCCGTATTTCCACATTCCACGTAGCCCGCTCAGCCTTTCTACGCTCCTGCACATGCCAGGCAACACGTTCCCTGTCCTCGGGATGGATAAATTCACGAAGCGGTCTGCCCAGTATTTCTTCTTTCGGATAACCGAGCATTTTTGCCCCGGTAGTATTAATAAAGATCAGTTTTCCTTCGGTATCCAGCAGGTAAATCATTGCAGATGAATGTTCCACCAATGTTTTATAGAGTTCCGCATATTCATATTTTTTCTTAAGGAGCAGCTCTTTTAGAGTCATATCCCTGATAATAAATGTAAAGCCCTCTTCTTCCTGATATACTACAACATCGACCGGTATTTTCTGCCCGTTACTTATTAACATATTCACTTCTATGGCAGGAAAGCTGCTCCCGTCGAGAACATAATCCATTATTCTCGACAACCTTTTACGTGTCTCCCCGGAAAACAGAAAACCAATATCCTTCCCTATAGTATCTTCTCTCTGATAACCGGTAATATCTCCGCCGGCCCTGTTCCATTTACGTATCTTTCCGGAGGAATCACAGCTTATAACTATCTCCTGCATGGAATCTACATTGTTAAAATCAAACACTATAACACCTTTCCCATTACATATTTGTACTGAAAACTCTATTAACAGTATCGACCTTTTCTGATAACATCCAAGAAAAAAACAGGGAGCATAATATGGGAATATTTAAAGCATATGATATACGGGGAATTTACAATAAGGAATGGAACCGTAACACCGCCTACAAGATCGGTTTCTTTCTTCCCCGGCTGCTTAATTCGAATGAAATAATTATAGGCAGAGATATAAGAATTTCTTCCGGGGAAATACTTAATGCCGTTAGTTCCGGAATCAATGATGCAGGTGCGGATGTTCTCGATATTGGTCTTTGTGATACACCCGCCTGCTATTTTGCAACGGCATTTTATAATATAAGGGGCAGTGTAATGATAACAGCCTCGCACAATCCGGGAGAGTACAACGGATTAAAGATATCCGGAGAAAAGGCTGTCCCCGTCGGTTACGAAACAGGTCTGGACAAATTAGAGACATTAACAGCCGGGACAGTACAGCCTTCTCCGGCAAAAGGCAAAATGGAAAAATTAGATATAAAAACCGACTACCTTACTCACCTTGCCAAATTCAAAGAAGGAATAGGAAAAATAAGGGCCGTTATCGACTGCTCAAACGGAATGGCTGGAATTTTTATCCGTGATGTTATTAAAGACCTCGATACGGACATAACACTTATCTATGATAAACCGGACGGAACATTTCCCAATCATGATCCCAATCCTTTAATCGAATCGAACC
>QILZ01000185.1 GCA_003233545.1 Spirochaetales bacterium | reverse complement strand
AGGTGGGTGAATTCTGGAAAGACTACCGCAAAAAGGGCCTGACAATGAAACAGTACAAAGAGAAAATTGGAGTGGCCCCTCTTCCTATTCCAAAAGGCGGAAAACCTGCAACAGGTTCCGGAGGCTGGATCGCCGGTATAACTAGAGATTCCAAGCACCCGAAACTTGCCTTCGATTTTCTCAAGGCTGTAGTAGCCACCCGCAATATGGCCGACTTTGTTATTGCTAACGGCAATATTCCTACAAGGAAATCGATGCTTAAGCTGGAAAGTGAATATCTGGCATCTATTCCGTATTTCGATGTGGCTAAAGAAGTATTACCGGCTACACACTTTAGACCGCCGATTCCGGAGTATATGCAGATTTCCGCGCAAATAGTCGATGCTATTCAAAAAGCCCTCACGGAGGAAATGACTCCGAAGGCATCTCTTGATAAAGCAGCAGTGAAGGTTAATGAAATATTAGCAAAACGTAAGTGGTAGGCATATCGTAAGATAAAGGTTCCGGATGCTAACATGATAAATCCGGAACCTTTAATGTTTTAAAACAATAAAACAGGGAAAGTAATGAAAAGAAAACCTTTAGGCGGATATTTATACATAACCCCATTGTTGATCGGTGTAATTTTATTTTCTGTTTATCCTGTTATACAGGTTATCTGGATGAGTTTTCATGAGATCAGTCTGGCAGATATACGCTCGGAAACTTTTGTAGGTTTCAGAAATTTTAAAGATATATTTGCCATGGAAGATCCTCCGTTTATTAGTGTCGTATGGGTTACCTTTGCTTTTGTGGGAGGATCGGTATTATTTCATGTTGGTGCGGGGCTTGCTCTTGCATTACTGTTAAACTTAGGCTGGGTAAAAGGAAAAAACTTTTTTAGAAATCTCTATATGCTTCCGTGGATTACAGCAGGTATTATGGTGGGATACACATGGAGCTTTCTTTTTGAACCTAGGGCCGGAATTCTCAATTACCTGATGAGTCTGGTACACTTACCGAGTCAGTCGTGGACTGCGGATCCTAAATTGGCTTTGCCTTCTATTATTATAGCTAATATCTGGCGGGGTGTTCCTTACAGTCTTATACTTGAAACTGCAGGATTACAGAGCATAAATATGGAACTCTACGATGCTGCTGTTGTGGATGGTGCAAATCCTCTGCAGATACTTACCCGTATCACTCTGCCTCTCGTTAAAGAGTTCATCCTCCTTAACCTTATTCTGGATACAGGTCTTACTTTTCAGGTTTTTGATACTATTTTCGCAATGACTGCCGGAGGGCCCTTACATCGAACAGAAACGTTTTCCATTTTTATGTACTACACAGCGTTTAAATTCGGCAAAATCGGTATGGGATCGGCTATTTCTCTGCTGCTGCTGATATTCAGCTTAATAATTGCAATTTTATATATCAAGTTTTTCAGACCGGGAAAAGAACGATATGCGTAAGAGTAAAACAAACTATATATCAAGAATATTGGTTTACAGTATCCTCATATTGTATGCGATTATTACTATACTGCCTTTGTATTGGATTTTTATAACAACCTTTAAAACGCCTGCCGAAGCTATGAGCTTTCCTCCGACGCTTATTCCGAAAAGTTTTACCTTTAATAATATAATTGAAATATTCTCAAGTTCGAAGGTTTTTGGGTTCCGGCCCTTCTTAAACAGTACGATTATTGCTTTAGGGACTGCATTAATTATAGCAGTTATCAGTTTCCTTGCAGGTTATGGCTTTGCAAGATATAAATTTCCGGGCCGTGATGTACTTCTTATTTCGATGCTCTTTATTAATCTTCTACCGACTCTGGCTGTTATTATTCCTATTTTCCGGTTATTTTCTCTCTACCATTTATACGATACCTATATCGGGCTGATTCTCCTGTTTTCTTTTCGGACTGCTCCGTTTACTTCCTGGTTGATGAAAGGCTATATCGATACTATCCCTGTCGAACTGGAAGAATCAGCAATGATAGACGGTTGTTCTTCGAGGCAGACTATGAGCAAAATAATAGCTCCTCTGGCGGCTCCCGGGCTGGCAGCGGTTGCCGTACTGGGATTTCGAGCTGCCTGGAATGCATTTTTTGCTCCGCTAATTTTAACGACAAGTGAGGCTATAAGGCCATATACGATAGCTCTATACCGTTTTGTGGGAGAGCAGGGTGAGGTTGAATGGCGTTTAATTGCGGCAGCGGCTTTTATATCTATTGTACCTGTTGTTGTAACTTTTGGTATTTTCCAGAAATATTTTGTTACGGGGCTTACCGGGGGGGCAATTAAATCATAAACTTAAGGAGAAAATATGGACAAAGATGATTTTGCTTTAAAAAATCTTCCTTCCGGGAAAATATTCCCTTTAGAGATGCCGCGTTATCCGAACCTCTGGTTTTTTATAGATAAAAGTCTTGCTTTAAGGGAGCGGTACAACTTTGCCATACGTTTTTTGATGGGAATACTGGAAAAAGAGCTCGATTTAAAAGATGACTTTGTAAATGATATTCAAAATCATAATTTATATCATTTACTCAATAAGCCCAGAGAAGGAAGTGATTTTCATGTACGTGTACATCATCTGCAGCAATACGATGATCCTGAAAATCCCGGTCGTTCTCACACTCATCAGGTACATGCGAGATTTTACATTTCTTCCCTGTACAAAGAGGGAGAACATATACAAAGATTAAATAAGTGGGGGAGAGATATAGAATTTTTTCTTATTCCTGCAAGTGTGCATTATGAAGTAACCACGGAAGAACCACTGCATCCGTATGCTGATTTTTGTCCGTTCTGCGGGATAACCGGTATATACAATGTTTCTGTCAATAGGAAAAGCGAGGATTACTGTCTTAAGATTCACGACCCTCTCGGTCTGGAATATCTAATACACGGAAAGATCCGCGGTAAAAATATTTTAAGAAATGACGGGTCGAGGGTTAAATCGCTGCAGGTTTTTAAAGACAAATATGCCTTAAGTATAGAAGAATATACTCAAAAGACCGTAGAACCGTTTCACTTGGCGGAAGTATTTGTAGGTTCAAGGGATTAAAAGGAGCGTACTAAATCCTGGTGAAAAAAAATAAACCGAATGTTGTAATTTTTTTTACAGATCAGCAGCGCTGGGACACATCGAACTTATCAGGAAATCCGCTTAACCTTATGCCGAATTTCAGCCGTATCGCCCGAAAAGGAACGTTTTTCGAAAATGCATTTACATGCCAGCCTGTATGTGCACCCGCACGGGCCAGCCTCCAGACCGGTTTATTTGCAACACAAACAGGTGTTTTTCGTAACGGCCTGCATCTAAAGAAAAATACTGCAACACTTGCCGGATTTTTTAACGAAGCTGGTTACGAAACAGGATATATCGGTAAATGGCATTTAGGAGGAGTCGATCCGGGTTTTAAGGGAGGACAGGAGCCGGTACCGGAAGAAAGACGCGGCGGATATCGATACTGGCTCGGATCGAACCTCCCTGAGTTCATGTCCGATGCCTATAATGCGGTTCTGTTCGATAATGATAATAACCTGGTTAAACTGCCGGGATACAGGGTAGATGCATACACCGACGCGGCCGTTAGGTATATGGATAAGAATAAGAAAAAACCGTTTTTCCTGTTTCTATCATTTTTAGAACCTCATGCACAGAATACCGCTGACTATTTT
The DNA here is from genome assembly GCA_003233545.1 of Spirochaetales bacterium. Lineage (GTDB taxonomy): Bacteria > Spirochaetota > Spirochaetia > SZUA-6 > SZUA-6 > SZUA-6. Next base: position 1,672 of record QILZ01000185.1, on the reverse strand, counting down.
CCGGCTCCGGAAGGGTATCGTGAAGAATATACGGGTAAATGGATGCCTCCTGATCTCGGTGCACTTGGCGGGTCTGCGTACAAGGATATCGGGGGATATTTTGGGATGGTAAAGCGGCTCGATGAAGCACTCGGAAGAATACTCGATGCTCTTAAAAGTCTGAATATACTTGAAGATACAATAGTTGTTTTTACTTCGGATCATGGGAATCATTTTAAGACCCGTAATTCGGAGTATAAGCGTTCATGTCATGAAAGTTCCATACATATCCCTGCAGCTGCACAGGGACCGGGATTTAACGGCGGAGGATGTGTGTCCGACCTGGTAAGTATAGTAGATTTTACACCTACAATTTTAGATGCTGCAGGAATCGATATACCGGAAGGTATGGCCGGCTCCTCGATTCTTCCCGTGCTTAGAAAGGAAGCTGCTGAGTGGCAGGATGATATTTTTGTCCAGATAAGTGAGTCGCAGGTAGGCAGGGCAGTCAGAACGCACAGATGGAAGTATAGTGTAAAGGCAGAGGATAAAGATCCGTGGAAAGATGCTTCCGCCGTTTATTACAGGGAGGAGTTTCTATACGACCTTAAGGCCGACCCTTATGAATTGGTTAATCTTATCGGGATAGAATCGCATCGAAAAATTGCAGATGTAATGAAATTGAGACTAATCCGTAGAATGGAGCTCACCGGTGAGAAAAAGCCGGTTATTTACGATTCGGAAGTGAAAATCGATTCGGAAAAGAGAAGAGTATCCGACAGCGAATTGTATGAATAAACTTAAGATATGTAAAAGTTTTTTTAAATCAGCCTTCAGGTACACAGCCTGAATAATAACAGATAATTCCTTTCATAATTCATCCTTACCGGGCTATTTTCTAAATCCCGGAATAAACATCGGAACCTTTCTCCTGTATTCTGAATATTCTTTATCAAAGAACTTTAGCAATTCCCTTTCTTCTTTTTTTGCAACCAGGTAGTCGAATATCAGGAAAACTGGAGTAAAAAGCAAAGCATACCAGGCAGAGAGGACAATACACATACCTATGTGTAATACCGCTCCGCCCAGATTCTGCGGATGCCTGATTATGGAAAAGACACCTTCTGTTATAACCTTTTCCGGTTTCTTATGTTCCGCACTTAATTCCCTGCCCATCAGGCGGTAAGCGCTTATGATAAGCCAGCCGCCGATTAAGACAAAGGGTAAAGATACTATCAAATGTAAATATGGAATCTGTAAGTGAACAACAGGGATCTTAAAGAACCAATTGGAGAATATCGGAATTTTAAATCTTGGTTGAGGAAGAACCCATAATCCAATCAGGAACAACGTCTCTAAATCTGCCGAAACCGAACCATAAAGTTTGTTCATTCCCGCAGCTTTCGCTTTTCCGTGTTTCTTTTCCAGCTTTTCGTATTCGACTGACCGAAAATGTAGAATTCCAGCCGGAATGGCGAGACCTTTGCAAATTTGTTAATGCTTAAAAAGTGAGTATAAAAGAAAATTGAAAAAATTGTATTTTATTCTTGCAAAGGATATTTTTTTTGATAAAATATCTTTATGTATGATAAACATAAAGAGTTAGTGGAGAATTGTATGAACATTCAGGAAGAAAAAATGAAGGTACTCGAGAAGATTCATTCTCTTGACAACGTTATTCGAGGCTCTATCT
>QILZ01000053.1 GCA_003233545.1 Spirochaetales bacterium | reverse complement strand
TTTTTCTTCTTTATATTGATAATATTCACCATGACAATAAGTTCCATAATAATCGGCTATAAAGTTGTTATTAAAACCGTAGAGACTGAAATACACAGCAAACTTTCCGGCAGCATATCGGCATACTCACAGGAAATAAAATTTATAGAACAAAACGACTTAAGAATCGCGAGGCACCTCTCCAAAGATAAGGAGATTATCAAACTTCTGAACACCGGACAATACAACAAGCTCGAACAAAAACTCAGAGATTATTATATCATGAAAATCGTTGATATAATTGAAATCGAAAGTCCGGAAGGGAAGGTAATAAGACGCGGACATAATCCTGAAATGGCGGGAGATATAAAAATACAGCAGTCTATTATTCGAACAGGTCTATCCGGCAAAAGTGTCGTAAGCTATGAAAAGGGGCGGTCAGGATTCGCTATAAGGGCAGTATCCCCAATAAGCTATAATAACAGGATAATCGGTCTTATTATGGCCGGTTCACGCTTTTCTAAAGATTTTGTCGATCATATCAGGGCATTAACAGGCATCGATAACGGAGTTTACAGGGACGATGATAAAATCATTTCCACATATTCCGGATATGATAAACCCGGCAGTGATACCATTAAAAAATTAAAGGACGGTAAAATCATATTTATTGATAATGCGGTTATAAATAATAAGAAATCCTACCTTATCTTAAAACCCCTGTTCTCCGCCAATAAGAACTACTGGGGAGCACTCTGTATGGCAATCTCTCAGGAAACAGAGAGCAAATTTCTTATTTACTACAGGAAACTGCTTATCTTTATGATAGGCCTCGGTATAATCCTTTCCCTTGTTCCTTACTTTTTCCTTGCAAAAAATATAAACCAGTCCTTAAGAAAGATAATCTCCGGTATAGACGGGTTCCTCATAAATGATTTTACCACAAGAATTAACATCGACGGTAATGACGAGTTTAGTAAAATTGCAGACAGTTTTAACAAACTTGCTCAGAAATTACAGCTTTACAACAGCAGAATTTTAAAACTTCAGGAGGATATGGTCCAATCCGCAAAGTTAGCTGCAGCCGGACAGCTTGCCGCAGGGCTCGCCCATGAAATCAGAAATCCCTTAAGCTCAATAAAAATGATGGCACAGATAGTGAGGGGAAATCTAAAAGGGGATGACAACAGAAAAGAAATAAAAATCATTCTTGATGAAATAGAAAGAATAAATCATATAGTAAAAGAGCTTATAGAGTTTGCAAAACCAAGTGCCATGCATTTTCGGAATCGGAACATAAACAACATTATAATTAATCTGTTAAACCTGTTTAAATATAGAATCGAGCATCAGGGAATCGAAGTGGAACAGGATCTTCCGGAAACACTCCCCGGAATACCGGTGGATACGGAAAAGATTAAGGTATGCATTATTAACATTATTGTAAATGCAGTACAGGCAATGCCCGGGGGCGGGATTCTCTCGATTTCCACAGGACTATACGATCCGGATAATATCCTTATCAGGATATGCGATACCGGAACAGGGATCGAACAATCGTACATAAAAAATATTTTTGAGCCGTTTTTTACTACAAAGAAGGAAGGAACAGGCTTAGGCCTTGCCCTGGTAAAGGTTATTATCGAGAGGCACCAGGGACATATCGATGTAAAGAGCGGTAAAAACGGAACATGTTTTACAATTTTATTGCCGCTTAAGCATAAAGATGCGGATATGATTATTTAAAAAGAAGCACAGGGGGAAAGGTATGGCACAGATTTTAGTTATCGACGATGATAAAAACATAGTTGAAAGTTTTAAACGGCTCTTTTCCGATAAGCATAAAGTCATAGATGCATATAACGGAGAAGAGGCGATAAAACACATTAAGGAGAATGCTGTCGACCTCATTTTCCTCGATTACAGGATCCCGGGCGGGAACGGCCTCGAGGTCTTAAAGCAGATAAAAAAGATCGATCCTGATATATTTGTAATTATCATAACCGCTTTCGGAACATTCGAAACAATAATTAAGTCCATATCTTTAGGAGCTTACGATTACATAGAAAAACCGCTGGACATCGATAAAATCAATATCCTGACCAGAAGAGCTCTCGAATTAAAAAAGATGACAAAGTACATTAACTACATAAGAGATGAACAGATAAAAAGTTATAATCTAAAACGTTTAATCGGTTCCTCTGAAAATATGCAGAATCTCTTTAAAACGATAGGCAGGCTTGTTGGCAATGATGTTACGGTACTGATAACAGGAGAAAGCGGAACCGGGAAAGAATTGGCAGCCAAGGCTATTCACTACAACAGCAGCCGCAAAACGGAACCGTTTATCGCTGTAAACTGTTCGGGGTTAACGGAAACACTCTTAAAAAACGAACTCTTCGGCCACGAACCGCAGGCATATACGGGAGCATCCACAAAAAGGATCGGTAAATTCGAAGCTGCGGGCGAGGGAACAATTTTTCTCGATGAAATAGGCGACATGCCTCTTACTTTGCAGACAAAACTTCTCCGCATACTTCAGGAAAAGGAATTCCAGAGACTCGGCGGAATAAAGAATATAAAATTAAAGGCAAGAATAATAACAGCCACAAACAAAGACCTTATATCCGAGATACAAAACGGAACATTCAGGGAAGACCTGTTTTACAGAATCAATGTTGCATCGATTCATCTTCCGCCGTTAAGGGAGAGAAGAGAAGACATACCGGAATTAATCGATTACTTTATAAATAGTATCAGACATAAATTAAGAAAGAACATCAAGGGAATCTCCAATAAAGCACTCGAAATGCTTATTAATTACAACTGGCCGGGTAATGTACGGGAACTGGAAAATGTCATTACCAACCTGTGTATAAATACAAAAGGAAATATAATTAATCCGTCCAATATTTTTAAATACATTACAAAAGCAGATAAAGAAACCGACATCTTCGATGATTTTATAGAGAAATTTCTTATAAAATACGATGATGAGGATAACCTGCTTAATATTGCCTGTTCCGCCATAGAGAAAAAACTTATAAAAAAGATAGGAGAAAAGTTAAACTACAATAAGACATTAATGGCAAAAACACTCGGAATAAGCCGCGTTACAGTACAGAAAAAGCTCCTCGAGACGGATGATGCCGGTGCATCAGAGTAATACCGGAGAATAAGCCCGTATGAGATACCCGCTCGTTTCCCCTATAAACTTAAGTTTACAGTATATGTAAAGTTACTTTCCGGAGAAACAGTTAAAATACAATCCCCAGTCTGCTTTCTGTATTATCTACACATAATTTTATATATAACAAAGAATTACAAACATACAACATATTCCATGATACTTAGCGGCTGGCACGGATATTGCATATATCTAATAAGGAGGAACTAAAGTGAAAGCATTAATAGCTTCTTTCCTTAAAAAACGATTAAGGATAGAAGAAAAAGTAAAAGAAGAAACAGAGATTGTATTAAAATTAATTAATTACCTGATCAAAATGAGAAAATACAAAAAAGCGGAAAATGGGCTGGCATCGGTTTTAGAAATAGAAGCGGAAATGGAAAACCATTACGACTCGTTTCTGCTAAGCATAGATAAAAAATACTACCTGCCTTTCTACTGGGAAGAGATTTATGATTTATATATGAAGATAAAAAAGGTATTTTCCTCTCTTCTTCTCTATTTTAACAGGAGGCATATTCTTGAAGATACGCAGGTTTTTAACACTTTTCTGACAACCGAAATAAAAGTTATGAACAATATCGGTCTTTTTTTTGACGAATATATATCTAACCGCAAATATGTACGGGAACTTTTAAAAACCAACGGTACATTAATAAAACAACTCTCCCATATTCATCTGCAGATAATCAGTAATACTATTTTCGAATCCGAAAACTCTCTCCTTAAATACAGGCTTGTAGAAGTACTTGAAAATATTACAGTTACCAACCATAGCATTCAGGATTTACTGAATAAAATATTATTAACAAGCGCCATTTAAACCGTTCTGCTGGCAGGTAATTTGATTTATTAGTCATGACATTATTCCTGCAGCTCCGGTTTACACTGATAATCATGGAATAAACATATTGACACAATCACCGAAAGCTTTATAATTCCCATATAAATTCCGATGGTGCCTTTTAGGGCATAAAAGGGAATGCTGTGAAAATCGGCAACTCTCCCGGAGCTGTAACAGGGGACAAAAGATGCTGTATCCGTATTTTTTACGGAGGAACGACACTGCTTAAAAAAGCGGGAAGTCGCATCGAGTAGGATGACCCTGGAGTCAGAAGACTTACCTCGGAATAGCCGTATGTCCAAAATACGCCGGGCGGGTTAACGCGGATTAACCTTTCCTTCATGCGGAATTACTACGCATGTAATCAGCGTTGTGCGGACAGAATGTGCAAACGGATAATATAACCAGGGCGAAGTTAAAAACAGGGTGCAGCCCCGGTCCTTTACGGGCCGGGGCTGTTTTGTTTTTTCTGATATTTTTTATAAAACATGTACGGGAGGGAAGCATGAAGGACAATCCATTTTTAAAAGTAATAAAACGGGACGGCAGGGAAGTCGATTTTGATTCTTCCAAGATTACTTCGGCTATTGCAGAGGCCGGTACCGCTGCCGGAGAATTCGAAAAAAACACAGCGGAAAAACTTTCCCTTAAGGTTTTAAGCCTGTTACATAACAGGAGTAAAAAAGGACATCCCCGTGTGGAAGAGATCCAGGATACCGTAGAAGAGGTTCTGCTGGCTTCGATTTACAGGAAAACGGCAAAGGCATACATCATTTACAGGGAACAGCACGCCAGAATGCGCAGTATCGCGGCAAGGTTCAATGCAGACCTGGTGGAAAGTTATCTGACAAAATCAGACTGGAAGGTAAACGAAAACAGCAACATGGGCTATTCGCTTCAGGGATTAAACAACTATATCTCCTCGGAGATAAGCAAATCGTACTGGCTAAACGAGATTTATCCATCGGAGATAAGAAACACCCACATCGACGGAGATCTACATATTCACGATCTCGGATCTTTGAGTGTATACTGTGTCGGATGGGATCTTCTGGACCTGCTGAGAGAAGGTTTTAAAGGGGCTGAGGGCAAGGTGGAATCTAAACCCGCAAAACATTTTCGCAGCGCCCTGGGACAGGTTGTAAATTTCTTCTATACATTACAGGGCGAGGCTGCAGGTGCACAGGCTTTCTCTAACTTTGATACCCTTCTTGCACCTTTTATACGTCTTGATAAACTCGCATATAAGGACGTAAAACAGTCGATCCAGGTTCCCACAAGGGTAGGATTCCAGACACCCTTTACCAATTTAACATTCGATCTGACCATACCCTCTTATCTTGCCTCTATGCCGGTAATAACCGGCGGAGAACCGATCGATGCTGTTTACGGTGACTTTCAGAAAGAAGTGGATATCTTAAACAGGGCTTTTTTAGAAGTAATGAGCGGCGGTGATGCAAGGGGAAGAATATTCACCTTTCCGATTCCCACGTACAATATTACGGAAAATTTCGAATGGGAAAATGA
>QILZ01000324.1 GCA_003233545.1 Spirochaetales bacterium | reverse complement strand
GTTTTAAGTATTAACCCGTCGTCTATACTGCTAATCTCTATACTGTAAACCTTTTTCCCCAGCTCATATTCTATAGTATCACCCTTATTAAACCACCTCGTTATTGCCTCGCCCTGGAATACAAATTTACTCCCATTTTTGCCTGCACTAAGGACACTTGCTTTCTTAACAGTTTCCGTTCTTTCCCGGCCTGTTGTAAAATATTTATAGATGAAAAACCCTCCGGCTCCTACAAAAACTGCAATTACAACGATAATAGCCAGCCTGGAAATATTCCGCACTACCGGTTTTACCTTTAGAAGTTCATCCATCGGAACCGGCTGTTCCTGTATCTTGAGATTTTTATAAAGATTAACGAGTTCACCGGAATCGAGCCCGAGATAATCGGCGTAGTTTCTTAAGAAACCGATAATATATGTTTCGCCCGGGAAAATACTAAAATCTTCATCTTCGAGAGCATGAAGATAACGTTTGGATATATGCGTTTCCCGTGCAACCTGTTCGATATTGCATCCGTTTTTTTCGCGTTCCTGCTTCAGCAACCTGCCTATTGATTCCATTTTAACCTACTCTTGTGACTCGAACAAAAAATTATTAAAAACATTTGCGTAAGCCGGCGCATCATATTCGAACCGGGAACCAGGAATATTCTGGTTTACTTTTACATCCATAAAATCAAAAACCAGCTCATCATAACCCATAGTCACCCCTTTGATGCGCCTGATTAATCCGTTTTTCCCGATAGCCATTTCTACCTGCCGAAATCCTTCCGACACAGAACGGGACGTGAGCTTTAGTTTTACAACCATTTCTTTGGATTTTTCATCGAGAGGTACAGGATCAGGGCCGACGAGGTATGCAATGCTATAATTCTTTTTCAGGAATATCAGCCCCTGTTCGCTTGCCATCGAGGCAAGAGCCGATTCGCTGTGCCTTTTTAATCTCTGAGTCATTATAACTTCGTATTTCGGTATATATATCGTAAGTTCTTTGCCGTTTGTTACGAGAACCTGGTCCTTTGGTTCGGTGAAATCAATTCTTAAAAGATTAGGGATCTTATAATAAAGCACACCTTTCATAACCGTATCACCCCGCGTAATAGTCACTTTAGCTTCATAATCCTTTACCTTACCGTACGTTTGAGAAATTTCATCGAAATATTTCTCCGCAGTAAGGATCGCCTCTCCGTAAACGGAGACAAAACACAACAAAAAAAGAGCAACAGTAAATGATAAGATTAATGTTTTTTTCTCCAAGGCCTTTCTTCTTAAGCGAATAGTTTTACATAACATACTACTTAAACCGTATGCTTTGTCAAGTAACCCTTAAGGAGATAACGCAGAGAATCATCCGGGAATTTAAGATATTCCCCGCAGCCGGGACATGTAAAACGTTTACCCTTAATATAGCCGGATGCACACTTTACACAGTAAATTCTACCGCAGCTATTACACCTGCCCGCAGGGGCTTCGTCAGGCACATCACCGATAACTCTTAAAGAAGGCTGCGGGGTTATGTTCGTCGGGACCCGCCAGTTCTTTCCGCATATCGAACATGACAGCTCCTTCATATACCTTTTATGTATATTATTAAGCAGAGTACGGGCTGTATGACTGGCAGAGTTTTTATCGAGAATCTCTTCTGTAAGGCGCAATGCCTTTTCCACATCGAGTCTCTTTAAATACAGTTCTGCCAGACTGAGTTTTAGAACCTCATTGTCCTTCTCGATCCTTAATCCTTCCAGGAAGGACATTTCAGCTCTCCTGTACTCTCCTTTTATCCGGGCAACCGTACCTATAATATTATAGGCCGACGGAGAGCCTGTAAGATCGAGAAGTTTAACAGCAAGTTCTTCGGCCCTGCTTATCATGTCGTTTTTTATGCAGGCGGATGCGCAATTCTCAAGATACGAAACATTATCCTTATCGATCCGTAAGGTCTTCTCATATTCATAGACAGCATTCTGATATTCATGCTTCCGAACAAACATATTACCGAGTTGATTGTGCAGCCTTGCATTATCCGGGTTGTCTTTTAAGTTTTTTCGGAGCAGGGCAGACGCATCATCGAGTTTACCTTTCTTAAAAAGAAACCCGGAATAGTTTATAAGTATATCGATCTCACCGGGAGCCGTTTCGAACGCTTTATGCAGGTAGTCCTCTGCCATGTCAGGATTATCCTGTTTAAGAAAGTATAGGCCGTAGAGGTTATTTATCCAGGGATCATCCGGGGCGATCCTGTATGCTTCTTTCAGTTCATGAACCGGATCTCTGTTAAGAAGGAATTTACTCTCTGCAAGTTTAAACCGGTACGGAGCAAAATCAGGCTCTATTTCCACTGCCTTTTCGTAGAGTTTTACAGCCTGTTCCCGGTCTCCTCTCTTTGCATGAATCATGCCCGAAAGATAATATATCGAACTATCTTCTGTCTTTTTCTTTATAAGCAGGTTAAAAATATCCTCCGCGGCTTCTTCTCTGCCCTCAAAATAATGTATCTTTGCTTTTAAACCCATTGTTGCATTACTTTTTGGATCTATATGCTGCATACGGGTAAGCACTGCAGAGAGTTCATCGTATTCTTCTTTTTTAAGAAGCAGAAGAGATGCATCTCTATATTTATTAAGCGCCTTACCGTTTTCCCGCAGCATCTCCAGACAACGTGCCTCATTGACAGTAAAGAGTGTATTTTCCGGCTCTATCTCCTCTGCCTGTTTATACGCCTTTAAGGCCTCTTCCATGTTTCCGAGGGCATACTGAGTATTACCGAGAATATTCCGGAGCATTGCATTATCTTTGAACCTTTCGCATATACCTTTTATAAAATCTCTCGCTTCCGAATACCGTCTTAGAAGGTACAGCAGATGGGCTTTTATTATCAGTGCATCATCCTGATCAGGATCTATTTTAAGAGCACGCTCCGCTTCTTTAAGTGCATCATCGTAGAGTTTTAAACGCATTAAAACCTGTGCATAAAGCACAAAATACTCCGGGATGTTCCTTTTATATACAAGAGCTTTTTTTATCTGCACAGCAGCAGGCTCGAGGTACGAAAAAGTATTATCCGACATGGCAATAAATGTTTTTGCAAGATTAATCCTGAACTCCGGTTCCGCAGGAATATACTTCGCCCATCGCAGGTACATCTTTTCTACCTCAGCCGGCTTCGAATCTATCAAATAACTGTTAAGATAGAATGATGCCGGAGCCCTGTCGTTAAAATTCTGACCTGCAAATCCTATATATCCCTGGTATACGGTTTCATCTTCTATCTCCGCTACCCATTCATCATCGATATAAAACGAAAAATGAGAGCCGTCCGCTATCAGCCTTATACGATTCACGCCGCGGGTTATAAGAGGATTTTCGGTCCATTCGATAAGACGGACGGGATTGCCGTTAAAAACAACATCGAATCTGAACATCGCTCTATTGGAAAGCATAAAATAATAAAAATTTTCTTCGTTTACATACCTTAAAACAAAACCGGCAGCGGAATGACCATTCTCCTGTCCGAAGGAAATATCCGCATCTATAAAAAAATCTCTGTATTTATAATCCCCTTCGAGAGCCCAGGCAAACAGATTCTTTCGTTTTAATGAAAGCATAAATGAATGCCGCTGTATTTCAGCTTTATACGAACCGGTCTCTTCAGCCGCGAATCTCTTCTGCCGGTACCATTTAAAATCTGTCTTCCACCTCTCGTAAACGACTCTGTCCGGGTCTCTCTGCTGCTTTCGAAACTTAAATATCATGGCTCTGTCTATTTCCGCCCGGTTATGACTTTATAACCCCCGGTAAGCCAATTTTTTATTTCCCTTTTATAGTAACGTGAAAAGCGCCTTCCGCTTGCCCCTCCGGGAATGACCGTATAGGCAGTATGGTTACCAAAATCCGCAATAAGCCTGTACGACGGGCCGAAACTCATATCCATATTATTCGCCCTGTACATCGTACCCTGATGCACCGTACTCTTAGATCCCCGAAGCGGATAGCGCCCTGAATTAAAACCCAAACTCCCGAGTATGGTACTGCCGAAGAGAAGATGCCTCATCGTTATGCTGTTTTTCCTGCCCCAGGGTTCTTTTTTATTTCTTTTAATTCTTAAAAGGGCATCTTTAACGGCCTTTCCCCAGTCTATGCTCTTAAAAATACCATCCTTTTTCATCCATTCTTCTTCCACCACCTGGTGTACAAGAACAAAGAAAAAAGTTTCTTCGTATATTTTCCTTCCGAGCTGTTCCGGAAAGATAATCCCGGCCCCTGTTATGAGTATAAGTTCTCTGTAAAAATCTTCGAAAAGAGATGCTTCGGTACTCTCAGGTACAAACCTGCAGTCCCATGCAAGAAGCTTTTCACCGGCTGTATCACCCTTAAGACAGGACTTTAGAAAGTTAAGAACCCTCTTTGCCTGGTTGGAATAAACATCCATCTGGATATTTCCCATCTTTTTATAATCTAAGGGTTTCAGGTCTGTAATCATGTCTGCTATTCTATCCGCCCTGTCGGAAGAGAACGGAAGATTCTGGATTATCCCCTTTTGCTTATCATCCAGCCTGTTGTTTGCAGTAACAATAAAACCCTCTTCCGGGTTGTACCGGTTCGGCAGTTTATCACGGTCCATATAACCAGCCCAGTCATAACCGGAATCCCATCCCGGTATAGGAAGGATGCCGCTTAAGCCCTTTCTCCGTTCCGGTATTATTCCGCTCATCTGAAAACCGATATTTCCTTTACTGTCAGCGAAAGTCCAGTTAAGAGTTGGTATATCTATCCCGGATGTAATACTCATTCCCTCTTTTACCGAATTCGATAAGGGGAGTTTGAGGAAATTATCAATAGTTTTACCAAGGATATTTTCCATACCGCTCCACTTTCTGGCAAGATAAACACCTTCTTCGTAAGGATTTCCCTCTAAAGTCCCATGCGGATTTTCGTACACGGTAAATTCGATTTCCCTGCCTTTTTTTGTTTTAATGATTTCTTTTCGTTCGTCGAAGGGATGATACTTACCATTCCTTAAATACTTGCCCTCTCTGCATTTTTCTATAAAAAAATCTTCCGTATCGGCAGCTGTAAAAGTGATCCCCCATCCGATTTTCCCGTTAAAGCCGGCAGGAACCGCCGGTGCACCCGGAACCGTAATACCGGAAAACCATACTTCGGGAGTATCGATTATAATTTCGTACCAGATACTCGGCAGACGGGAAATCTCCAGATGAGGATCGTTGCAGAATACCGGTTTACCTGATTCGGTAAGGCTTCCGGAAACAGCCCAGTTGTTGCTTCCGCCTATCGAATTGTCAAAAAGCACATTTTCGGAAAGGGGGGCTTTAAGTTTTATTCCCTGAAACCAGGAGTAATCGTATCCCG
>QILZ01000376.1 GCA_003233545.1 Spirochaetales bacterium | reverse complement strand
ACCCGTGAAAATGAATTAATTCGCTCAAATTATAGAATAGTTACGGTTTTTAAACCCTCAGGATGGGAAAAGGATCTACCCTTTTCCGGAAATATCGAACCGATTACACTTGGCAGGAACGAATATTTTGTATTGGGGGATAACCGGCCGGAATCGAGCGACTCCAGGTCGTGGGGAATAGTAAAATATTCAAGAATTCTCGGTAAGGTTATTTTCAGGTACTGGCCGCCTAAAAGAATTGGAAAACTCTGATATCTTACTTCTAAACGGAAACTACTCGATTTCTCTATATATTCATGTACCATTCTGCAGAAGCAAATGTTACTACTGTGACTTTTTTTCCGTCCCTGTTTTTAAGACTACTCCGGTCGATGGTATTGTGGAAGGTATATTAAATCAATTCGATTATTATATTTCCGTTTTGCCGGATGTTAAAATAGAAACAATTTATATCGGCGGCGGAACACCGGGCATGTTAGGGCATTGTCTGTTAAAAGTGCTGTTCTCCCGGATAAAAAGTATATATTTAAGATATCACAGTACATGGAATATAAAGGAATGGACAGTAGAGGCAAATCCGGAATCGATAACAGGAAAATTCATAGAAGTATGTAAAGAGTACGGAATAACAAGAATCAGTGTCGGAATACAGAGCCTGCATAACGATTATCTTAAGATTCTCGGAAGGCCCGGAACTTCTCATGATACTTTTAAAGCTCTCGACCTTCTGCGTAAGTATTGGAACGGGGATATCAATTATGATATTCTTTCCGGGATACCCCGGGCTTCGGAGAAACACATATCAGACCGGCAGGAGAAGAATCTCTTAAATGATATAGATCTATTGTTAAGGACATCACCGGAACATATTTCCCTTTACTCGCTTACATTAGAAGAAGACACAGAAATGTACAGGTTCGTAAGAGAAGGCAGTTATATAGCCATGGACAGCAGTAGGGAAGAAGATATGTGGATAAAAGGTGCTTCTCTCCTGGAAGCAGAGGGATACGATAACTATGAAATATCAAATTTTAGCAGACCCGGAAAAGAATGTATCCATAATCTTCGTTATTGGCATATGGAACCATATCTCGGACTCGGGCCTTCTGCGGTTTCGACTATGCCGTATATACAAAAAACAGAAACAGGCAGGAATTACCCCGGGATTATCCGGATTACAGGCAAAGCTGATATTAATCGATACTTAAACGGCATAAAGGCAAAAAAAAATCCTTTTCTTAATACTAATATCGAAATAATCTCTCCTGCGGATTTTTTATTCGAAAATATTATGATGGGATTACGGCTTAAGGAAGGAATACCGAAAGATAAATTTATAAAAAGATTCGCAAAAGGACTCGATGAAATATTTCCCGGTCTTATTAAACAATGGAAATCAGAGGGAATCATGAAAAGCGGAAATAATAATTACTCACTTACAAAAAGGGGAAGATTTATTTTAAATACGCTTTTACTCAATATCCAAAAATATATGGGGCTTCCGTCTTTACAACAGATTCAAGTTCGATGGCCTCAGGATAAGGCCCCAGAGAAATAACGGCTAGCATACTCATGGCATCTTCCATCGGGTAGTTCATGGGAAAAGCCACCTGGCCGGAATCTATTCTTGATTTTACTCTGGATATATTAATCCACGTGCCGCTTACGATTAACGCAATATCTCTGCCCCGGATTTTTTCAGTTGCAATTGAAAAGCTGTGCCTGGCAATCGGATTAAGAATAAAAACAAGCAGATAACTTTTATCCGTAAGTTCGGCAATCTTTAAGTCTGTTATTGAACCATTGGACAATAAGGGCTCTCCTGTAATGCGGATACTCTTAGGGTTGAATCTGCCGGGAATAGTTTTCGAAGATCCGGTCTTTCCGGCGACCTGATAGACAAACATATTGCCTCTCTCGGTAAGTAATTTTTCGATACGTTTCTGAAATTTATTATCAGGAATATTTACATAGATCTCCCCGTTTCGTATGCCGCTGACAGCTTCATTGAGCTTGAAAGAAGCGATTCTGTATCTCATAATTAAAATAACCTTTTCCAGGCGTGTCTCTAAATCCTTCTTACTCTTATTTTTTAATCCGAACCTCATTTCCGTATGATCATAATCTGCAAATAAAGAACTCTGCAACAGTGAAAAAAGAAACAACAGAAGAATGAATTTTTTCATAAGCTATTTTCTCATCGGAAAAGTTTACATGTCAAGTGAGTAAAATACCTTACCGGGAAATTAATGAGATTTTAGTTCCGTATGCGAATATTAATCAGGAGTTATAAATGTGTCGATTATTTTACAGCCTTGACAGCGGCTTTTTTAATATGCTAATTTGATATGACCGCAAAAAATAAGAAGAGGAGTAAACATGTCAGGCCATAGCAAATGGGCTTCTATTAAACATAAAAAGGGCGCTCTCGATGCGAAGAGAGGAAAACTTTTTACAAAACTCATCAGGGAAATCATTGTTGCGGCACGTCTTGGCGGTGGTGATATCGAGGCTAATCCGAGGCTGAGAACCGCTGTTCTTAAAGCAAAATTTGCAAATATGCCGAGGGACAACATCGAAAGAGCTATTAAAAAGGGAACAGGTGAACTTGAGGGAGTCGAATACAGCGAACTTACCTACGAGGTATATGGACCCGGGGGTGTTGCCCTTTTAATAGATATACTTACGGATAACAGAAACAGGACCGCTGCGGAGATACGCAATCTTCTTGCCAAAGGAGGCGGAAATCTCGGAGAAGCCGGTTGTGTTTCGTATCTTTTTAAACGAAAGGGTATAATTGCATTCGATGCTTCCAAGTACAATGAGGATGATATACTGGAAGTTGCGATAGAAGCCGGTGCGGAAGATGTTATTAACGAAGGGGATATTATAGAAGTCGTAACGGAACCTGAAGATTTCGAAAATGTTCTGGATGTCCTCACAAAGGCGAATTTTGAAAATCAAATGGCGGAAATTACAAAAATTGCGGATTCCACTGTTAGTCTCGGAGAGGATAAAACCAGAAAAGCGCTTAAACTTATCGAGAATCTCGAAGATCATGATGATGTACAGGCTGTTGCAACTAATCTTGATATTCCTGATGGTTTTTCGATGGATGACTGAAATCGGCAGTTCCGTATTCAAATGAAAACATACCTCGGTATAGACCCCGGCTTCAGCAAGACCGGTTACGGAATTATGGAGTATGATGGTATAAATTATCATCATATCGAACATGGAGTAATAGGAACAGACAGCAATCTGTCTTCGGGAAAGAGGCTTCTACAGCTTTATGAGGGAATAAAAGGTATAATTGCAAAGTATCTTCCGGACGAGGCGGCAATAGAAACACTGTTTTT
The DNA here is from genome assembly GCA_003233545.1 of Spirochaetales bacterium. Taxonomy (GTDB): domain Bacteria; phylum Spirochaetota; class Spirochaetia; order SZUA-6; family SZUA-6; genus SZUA-6. The sequence goes on along the minus strand of QILZ01000376.1, from coordinate 2,014 downwards.
TACAAAGAATACAAAATCGGCTATGCCCGTTGCACAGGCACGTGGTGTAATTATCTTTACTCTTTCGGAGAGTGATATCGATTTTTATGAGTATTCTCCCTTACAGGTAAAGCTTGCTGTAGCCGGTGCCGGGAGAGCGGAAAAACGTCAGGTTCAGGAAATGGTAAAAATAATCTGCAAACTTTCATCGATTCCCGAACCTGACCATGCGGCGGATGCCCTTGCAATAGCGATATGCCACGCCAATTACTCCTATGCACTTAAGAATCCCAATTGATATTATGCCATATTATTTGCATAATATCCGCTACGGAGGAATTTATTGTTTAACAGCATTACAGGTATTGTTAATCTTAAATTAAAAGACAGAATATATGTCCGGACAAATGGAATCGAATGGGCAATTTTTACGACTGAAAAATCTCTTTTACGGTTTCCTGATATTGGTGAAGAGGTGCGTATTTTTACCTATCTTCACCACCGCGACGATCAGCTTAAAATATTCGGTTTTGTTTCCGATGAAGAACGCGATCTTTTTTTTGATCTTTTAAAAGTGGAAGGCCTGGGACCGCGTCTTGCAATTAAAATTCTATCCGGCATAGAGGTAAATGATTTTGTCGAAGCTCTCGATAATGATGATGTAGAAAGCCTTTCTGCTATTCCCGGCCTTGGGAAAAAAACCGCACAAAAAATCATTCTGAAACTAAAGGGGAAATTAAAATTGGCGGAAAAACCGTGGGGATCGGTCGAGGAAGATATAATAACAGCTCTTGCCGGTATGGGTTTCGATAGAAAGGCATCCAGAAATGCAGTAAAAACCGCTCTTAAAAGTATAGATACGAATTCAATGAGCAAAGGCCGGCTGGAAAAGGAACTGTTTACAAGAGCTATCTCTATTGCGAGCGGCAAGGACGGGTAAATAAAAATGCCGGATGATAAAGATAACAACAGGGAAAAAGACCGGGTAAACAGCCCTTTATACAATGAGTCGGAAGACTCCGAAGAAAGGTCCTTAAGGCCGAAACTATTAAATGAATTTATCGGACAGAACAAATTAAAGGATAACTTAGCTGTTTTTATAACTGCAGCGAGACAGAGGCATGAGAGTCTCGATCATATTTTTTTCAGCGGTCCTCCCGGACTGGGGAAAACTACACTTGCAGGTATTATTGCAAACGAAATGGGTGTTCAGTTCAGAGCCACTTCGGCACCGGCACTGGATAAACCGGGAGATTTAGCTGCAATACTCACTTCCATAGGTGAAAAAAATGTTTTTTTTATAGATGAAATTCACAGGTTAAAGCCGGTTGTGGAAGAGATGCTGTACTCGGCAATGGAAGATTTCGAGATAGATGTCGTAATCGGACAGGGACCAGGTGCGCGTTCCATAAAGATACCAATTGCACCCTTTACGCTTGCAGGTGCAACAACGAAAGCCGGACTTGTTTCCAGCCCTTTATATTCCCGTTTCGGAATAACGGCACGTCTTAACTTTTACACATTGGAAGATATAAAAAGTATTATTTACCGGTCTGCAAAAATACTGGACGTGGAAATAGAAAACGACTCGGCGGTCCTTATGAGCAAGTGTGCGAGGGGAACACCCCGGGTTGCAAACCGGCTGCTTCGAAGGATGCGGGATTTTGCCCAGGTATGGGGCGATGGCAGAATTAATAGGAATATAGTAAAAAGGGGGTTGGAATCTCTGGAAATAGACAAAGCAGGCCTGGACAGACTCGACCGTGAAATACTTAAGACGGTTATTGAAAAGTATAACGGAGGACCTGTAGGCTCGGAAACTCTTGCCATATCGATCGGGGAAGCTGTCGATACGCTCGAGGATGTCTATGAGCCTTACCTGATTCAGATAGGTTATTTAAAGCGTACACCGCGCGGCAGAATGGCAACAGAACATGCATATAAGCATCTCGGTTTTAACATGTTAAAAAGAAAAGATCAGCAAACATTATTTTAAAAGAATCCATAATCTATGAAGACAGAAGATTTCTTTTTT
>QILZ01000122.1 GCA_003233545.1 Spirochaetales bacterium | reverse complement strand
GCCTGCTGCTGCTCCCAAAAGATAAAGTCCGGTCTTTGAAAATTTTAAATTACATGACGAAGGACCCGAATAAAAAGATCCTGACAGGAAAGGGATGGATAAAGAGGCCGGAATAACGGCCGATAACCGGAGTAAACCGGTTATCCCGGACAGTTTCGAACAAGCGGCAATTCCGGCTATCAGAAAAAGCGCAAGGAAAAATGCAAAGGATAAATTCCTTTTTACCACTTAATATTATTTAAAGCCTTTTTTGCCGTTTTCTTTATGGAATTACCGTAGTTGAGATACTGGGTATACATAAGATCATCGAAAGCCACTTTATCCCCCAATTTGCCGAGATTATTCAAAACCGCAAGAATAATCTGACTGTCATACCCCTTCCCCTTTTCCGTATAAGAATTCAGAAGTACAAGATACTGAGTTAATCTTACAGCAGCCTCATGAGTCCCCATATCCCCAAGGCAGGCTATCGCCTCGAGCAGATAACCTTTGGTGCCTATGCCGCGCCCATACTCTTCGATCGTTGCATTTAAATGTTCTATCGCCAGGGCAGTCGCTTTGGACCATTTTCTTTCACTTATTGCACGTATGGCAATATATCTGATCTCACGGGTTATCTGCTTTTCCAGAGCATCCCGTGTAACCGTATGCAGACCAATATCGAGAGCCTGTTCCGCTATTTCCCCCTTATCATCATCCTTAAGCTTATCACTTGCCATGGCCATAATCAGAGCCTGTTTTTTCTCAGGGAGCGGCTCGTTTTTAATAATACCGAGAAGCATATCCTTGAAGTTTCCCTTAATTTCGAACAGGGCTGTTTTTGCCGTACTTTTAATAACATCCGAATAACCGAGATTCAAGGCATTAAAAATAATGGGAAACGATGAAGGATCACCTAATTTGCCAAGGGCGTTTATTGCAGCGGCAATAACCTGCAGATCGGGAACTTTGCCGGTTTTGAAAATAGTATTTTCATCCTCCATCCATTTATTGATACTTTCAATAAGTTCCTTATCTCCTTTGGCAGTAACACCAAGAGCTGTTATAAGCGGGATACGAACTGTCGTCTCCTTATCGATCTGAAACAATTTCCAGATCGAGTACTTTGCCTTTTCATAATCTATCTTTGATATTTCCTTTGCGGCTATCACCGAGAGCTGACGAAACCTCAGATCTGTGGCTATCAGACTCGAGTTATCCAGGACAAAATCGATTGCCTGTAGATACAGAGGTCCCATATCCCCGGATTTGGATTTGGCGGCATCCTGCAGTATCTGTATTTTTACATCGAGGCTGGCTATTGCGAAATTTCTTTTAAACGATGCAACTATCTTTGACTTATCCTGAGCATATAATCCGGTAATTACAGCTAGTAATATAATAATAAACAAGAAAGTTTTTCTCATTTCTGTGCTCCTTACGATCATTCTTTATAACATAATACTATATGGACTTTATATTTAAATCAACGATTTTTATATAAATTTAATCTTGACCTTGCTTCCACAATGTATATAAAGAAGGTATGGTAAAAATAATTTGTACAATAGGACCCTCTTCATCATCTCTCGATATGATCAGGGAGCTTGTAAACGCCGGGATGAATGTTGCCCGGCTTAACTTTTCCCATGGAACCTACGAAGAGCACAAGGCTGTCATCGACCAGATTAACATCATACGCCTGCAGCTTCATGCCAACATTGGTATTCTTCAGGATTTAAGCGGGCCCAAAATAAGGGTCGGAAATATGCAGGGAGACGGTCTTTCGCTTAAGGACGGTTCGGAATTACGCTTAACACCTCAGGGTGATTTTATAGACAGCCGCATACCCGTAATTCCTGTGAGTTATCCTCTTCTCCTTGAGGATATCAAAGAGGGAGGAAGAATACTGCTCGATGACGGCATGCTGGAACTTAAGAATGAAAAAAAAGAAGAAAATGCACTTCTATGCAGGGTGATTCACGGGGGAATTTTAAAGAGCCATAAGGGAGTTAATTTTCCTGACGATTCATTATCCGAAGGAGCTCCGACAGAAAAGGACATTAAGGATCTGAAATTCGGAATAGAAAATAATGTGAATTTTGTAGCCCTTTCCTTTGTGCAGCATGCTTCCGATATAACGAAACTTAAATCGGAGATAGCACGATTACACGGCAATGTTTCCGTAATCTCCAAACTGGAACGCGGACTTGCCTTAAAGAACCTCGATTCCATACTGGCTGCATCCGACGGAGTCATGGTTGCACGCGGGGATCTTGGCATAGAAACGGAACTCTCGATGATTCCCATATATCAGAAACAGATAATAAGAAAGAGTAATATTAGAGGTATCCCCGTTATAACGGCAACACAGATGCTGGACAGTATGATACGGAATCCGATTCCCACCAGGGCGGAAGTCACGGATGTTGCAAATGCCATATACGACGGCAGCGACGCTATTATGCTTTCCGGTGAAACAGCTGCAGGCATTTATCCGCTCGAAACTACGAGGATGATGAGAAAAATTGCAAATCATGTCGAAGAAAATCTCGGAGTGGATAGAAACTGGGTAAGAAACGAGGAAGAGTATCTGGCTTCTTCAAATGAAACCGCAGTTGCAAGTGCAGTATGCAGAGCCGCAGAAAGAATCAGAGCTAAAATGATTATAGCCCATTCAATTTCCGGACAGACGGCAAGATTAATTTCCATGTACAGGCCTGCAACACCCATAATTGCCATTACCCCGTTAGAATCCACATATAACCAGCTTGCACTCGTCTGGGGAGTACAGACCCTTCTTATCGAGGGGATGGAAGAAGATTTCCTTAAAACGGTAAAGAAGACGGAGGAAGAATTACTCTACAGGGGAATGGTAAAGAAAGGTGATACCGTCGTTATTTCCGCAGGATTTCCCGCCGGAAAAGCAGGCGGCACAAACCTTATGAAGGTTCACAGAATAGGAAGCTGAATATTATTTTCTCATAGACTGCATATTACGTTTATTTTTTACTTCCCGTTCCCCGAACAGATTATAGACATATGTCAGTACCCTGTTTCTTAAGACAGGACTCAACGGCACAGCCTGAAGATGAAGAGTGGAGCGTTTCCGTTTTTCATCGAAATTAACACCCTTTACAACACCGCACATGACAACCGGCAGATCATTGAGGAGGAACTGTACCTTTATGGGCAGCCCCACTTTTGCACGCCCGCCTATCAGCATTGCCGCACCGTCCTCGGATATATCGAGCAGCCTGCTTCTTAAGCCCTTCTCCGTATTAACCATTTCATTTGCCTCATCGATAGTTTTTAAGGGGTAAATAGACGCAGACAGATCGGTTTCCACACGTACGGATCTTCGTTTCTGAGTCCTTATTATCCTTCCGGAATGTGCAATATGAAGGATGGGGTACTTTCTGTCAAAGAAATCCTCTAAAACCTTCGTCTGGAAGAAGTAACCCGCATCGTCTTTTCGCCAGAAATATATACCTATCCTCTGTCCTTTCCAGGAAAACCCTTCCGGCATTCTCGGCCCCTGGGGATATGATACGGCAAGATACTTTGTAAGATTCTCAACAACCATCGATATAAACGGACCTTCACCGGGCAGCATGATTTTAATGCGCTGCTGTGTAGCGATGTTGCGGGATGACTTTAAGCCCAGCTTATATTTAGGCAGCTCAAATTCCACCTTTTTTCTTAAGTCGAAGAGTTTGGAGAGTATAATGTTCGATTCTTCGTCACCCTCTGATTTCTTTGCCCTGAATTTAAGAATGATGCCTTTAATCGACCTGTCAAGCTGTTTAATAGACCAGAAGAGCGCTGTCGGGTTTTCCAGCTTATTCTCAACGGCTACCCTCCTTAAAAGGTTGATCTCCTGAAAACTAAACCCCGATTCTTTGCCGCGGGTGTAAAACTGAAGCCATGGAAACCTACCGCCGCCTGCTCTTCGTAATACGATGAAAACAGAAACTATAATAATGACAACAACAAGCAATATAATCCACATACTTTTATTATCGTTTCTCCCCGGCTAATTCTTTATTGACATAGTTTTATCAATACTTTTTAATAATTATAACATGTCATTTTTGAAAAAGATAGATATAGAAAAAAGTTTAAATTTTTTCTCTCTTCCCGCGGGCATCACGGCCCTCCGGCTAAAAAAAAGGTACAGAGAACTAATTAAACTCTACCATCCCGACAAACATCCGAATGAGCTTTTATGGAGTACGGCAATGATGCAGAAGATCAACGAAGCATACAGCATACTCAAACAGACGTCGATTCTTAAACCACCTGTCATTTACTCAGAAACCGGAGATCCTTTCGATCCGTACCGCAGTACGGAATCCGGAGACCGGTTATCTCCTCTATCCGTCAAAGAAATTGAATCCGAACATGCGGCATGCGATAGATTAATGGAGAATTCCGTACTTACCGGATGGCTTCAGCGGACTCCGAGAGACAACTTTGCCAGAGGCTTAAGAAACAGAATAGCAAGAATTGTAGATTTTCTGCAGACTGCAGAGAGAGATAATATCTTTAAAAATAATCAGGAACCGGTAGAGATTGATTTTTTCAGTACGATTTTCTCCGTATTTTTAAGGGCAACGGATTTTAAGAAACCGGGACATTTTCCGTCTGCCCGGAATACTACCGAATACTTCAGACATTTTACCATTGCAAACCGGTATCTGGATTCCGGTGTACGGCAGTTTTACCGCTACAGAGAAACGGGCAGACTAATAAAGTACCGCAATGTACCGCTTTCATTTTTAGACGATTCAATACGATTATACTCATTCTTAATACCCGAAGGTAAAGACAACTCCATGCGGAAGATTATCAAGGCCAGAATCGAACTGGCCAGGCTCTTTCAGATACGGACGACAAACAGAAACCTGTGGAACCCATGGCCGCAGTACTGATAGAGATACTCATTCTATACTCGGCCTTTTATCTCCCGGGGATATTATGGCAGGCCGGTTTTACAGGGAACGAAATACCGGGTTTAACATTATATATACTCCGGTACCTTACTGTGGCAGTTCCTCAGACCTTTTTAGTCCTCTACGTAATCCGGATTCAGAAAAAACTTAAATTCCGGGATTTCGGAATCATAAGGTTAAAACTATCCGATATCCCGGCATCACTGCTTGTGTACTCAGGTATACTCCTGCTGATTTTTACTCTGGGACTAATGACAACCGCTCTTCCCTATTCGGCAAAAGAAGTACTCGCCTCAGGATTCAGATGGAAACTGGACAGCCTTTCTCAGATACCTATTGTTATAGCCTTCTGTATTACTACAGGATATAGCGAAGAAATCTTTTTCAGAGCCTATCTTTTGACCCGCCTGGAACAAATCGGAACATCCGTATATGCTTCAATTGCCGTTAGTTCCATACTGTTCGGAATCGGCCATCT
>QILZ01000231.1 GCA_003233545.1 Spirochaetales bacterium | reverse complement strand
ATGCAATCCTGCGCTGGAAAAAATAACCGGTTACAGCAGAAACGAAATCTTAAGGTGCGATTATACAGACTTCTTAAAAAACGTACTTAAAGTCAGCGGGACCGCCGGCTTCACCGAAAAATCCGGGCTCTGTATTACAACCAAAAACAATAAAAAAAGAACAGTACTCGTTTCAGCCGTTAAGCCCGATACGGATTCGGATGCCGAAACAATTGTCTATTTTCACGACATTACAGCCTGTACGGAGATGCTGGAAAAGGACAAAACACTGTACCGGAATATCTTTGATTCTGCCGATGATGCAATATTCATAATCGAGAATTCTAAATTTACGGACTGTAGCGGAAAAACCAGAGAACAGCTTAAGAAACTCTATATTGCAATGGAGCAGAGTCCTGTTTCCATAGTAATTACAGATTTAGACGGAAATATCGAGTATATAAATCCCAAATTTTCAGAAATCACGGGCTACTCCCCCGAGGAAGTCAGGGGAAAAAATCCGCGAATATTAAAGTCCGGAGAGACATCCGACGGGGAGTATAAAGAATTATGGAAAACGATTACCGGCGGCAGAATATGGCGGGGAGAATTTCATAATTTAAAAAAGAACGGACAATTATACTGGGAATCGGCGGTAATAGCACCCGTTAAAGCTGATAATGGTAAAATAACAAATTTTATTGGTGTTAAAGAAGATATTACAGAACTAAAGAGACTCAGGAATCAATTAATCATGGCTCAGAAGATGGAATCCATAGGAAACCTCACAGGAGGTATCGCTCATGATTTTAACAACATTTTAACAGCCATAAACGGCAATGCAGAGCTTATCCTTACCGATCTTAAAAAGGGAGATGCGTTATACGAAGAAATTATCGCTATTTACGAAAGCGGCAACAAGGCTGCGGAACTGGTATCCAAATTACTCGCCTTCAGCCGCAGGCAGATCATAAAACCGCAGATAATCGACATCAATACTGTAATAGATAATCTCTTTTCCATTCTGCCCAGAATAATAGGCGAAGATATAAGTCTTAAGAAAAAACTCTCAAATACGGTATACAGTATAGAGGCGGACCCTTCACAGATAGACCAGATTCTTATAAACCTTGCAGTTAATGCCAGGGATGCGGTAAATAATAACTTACCCGGTAAAACAGAAAAACTTATTTCTTTCGAGACACGAAATGTTACAATAACGGAAGATTATATAATAAATCATCCGGGAAGCTATAAAGGCGATTTTGTTCTTTTCTCCGTAAGCGATAACGGGTCAGGAATGGAGGAAGATGTAAAAAGAAAAGTATTCGAACCTTTTTTTACAACAAAGAGAAAAGGACGCGGAACCGGTATGGGTCTTTCTACCGTTTACGGTATTGTAAAGCAGAATCATGGCTTTATATATATCTACAGCGAAAAGAACCGGGGATCGGTTTTCAAGGTGTACTGGCCGGCTTGTGTGGAAAAATCTCCGGATAAAGCCGATCATACGGGAAGGGTAGTCCCGGCACAGGGTGGGGAAACTATCCTGCTGGTCGAAGACGACGAATCGGTTCTGAGATTTACACAGAGAGCATTAATAACTCTCGGATATACTATTCTAACGGCCAATAACGGGAAGGAAGCGCTTTCTTTAATAACGGGTAATACAGAGGTCATCGATCTGGTAATAAGTGATATAGTAATGCCGGAAATGGGCGGGATCGAACTTGCAGAAAAGATACTGGAACTTAAACCCGGAATAAAATTTCTTTTTACATCCGGCTATACGGAGAGTGAACTTAAAAATGTAAATCTGATACAAAAACCCTACAGCATTTCTGAACTCTCAAAATGTATCAAAGAACTCATAAGCGAGGGTAAAAAATGAAAGCGGAAGAGTATGACGAAACGGAGGCAAAACTAAAACTTCTCGAAGATATTCACAGGGCAACAAGTAAGAATTTCCGTGATATGGTGCAGTTACTTATAACTGTAATCTCACTATCGGATAAATTTTTAGGCGGTCATTTAAAGAGAGTAGCGGAAAATTCCAGAGAATTCGCACTGCAATGTAACTATGATAAAGATATCCGTGAAATGCTTTACTTCTCCGCACTTCTCCATGATATAGGAAAGGTAGGAATGCCCGAACATATAATTACGGGAAATCCTGAAGTATTCAGTAAAGATGATAGAGTTGTGTACGCAAGACATCCGCTGATCGGAGAAAAAATTATCAACAGTGCATACAACCTTAAAAGAATCTCCGGAATCATCAGATCACATCATGAACACTTTAACGGAACAGGTTTCCCGGATGAGCTTAAAGGAGAGGCGATACCATTCGGGGCAAGGGTAATACATCTGCTCAGTGATTTCGACAGCTATATTTTTAAAAAAGGTCTCTCATTAAAGGAAACAAAATCGGTTATTATAAATAACACTTCGTCAAAGTATGACCCGGCGCTCGTCGAGGAATTTTCCACATTGATCGATAAGAAACTTGAGAGTTTCGAAAAAAAGTCACACACTATACCGATACAATCCCTGCAGCCCGGGATGTTTTTAAAAACCGACATAATATTAAAAAACGGGCTCCTGCTCCTTCCCCGTGGTATTATACTTAATTCCGGTATGCTTGCAAAGCTTTCTTCGTTTTCGGGTTTTATAGATGACAGGGCAAAAAGAGTAGAAGTTATCTATTAGCAGGCTGTAAAAAACAGACACTTGATTTATGAACAATACCATTATATGGTACTGTACATGGAAAATTATAGAATTTACAGGTACAGATGGATTGTTTTAGCCGTTTATATGTATATCACGGCTCTGACACAGCTGTTCTGGCTGAACTTCGCGGCAATAGACACCTTCATAGAAAAAACTCTGAATATTTCCGCCATGAAAGTCGGGTTTCTGGCACTCGTTTTTCCGATTGTATATCTATTTTTATCCATACCTGCAGGAATAGTAATCGACAGGAAAGGGTTCAGATTCAGCGTCGGTATCGGAGCCCTGTTTACAGGCGTATTTGCAGCCTTTCGCCTTATAAATCCATACTCGTACACAATACTGTTAATTTCGCAGATCGGTATAGCCGTCGGGCAGCCCTTTGTTCTTAACAGTGTAACCAAACTCGTATCGGTATGGTTCCCCAAACATGAAGAAGCAACCGCCGTAGGACTCGGTTCTCTGGCTCTTTTTATAGGTATGCTGGTCGGCCTTGCCTTAACGCCCCAGCTTGTTTCTTTTAAGGGTTTTATAACTATGAATCTTATCTATTTTGTGTCTGCCTTTTCAGGAATTTTTATCTTTTTCATATTCGGGAAAGCCCGGCCTTTATTACCTCCGGAAAAAGAGGAACCTACAGAGGAAGTTTCCTATGGCGAAGGAATTAAAAACCTCTTTAGAATCCGTAATTTTGTGCTTCTGGGTTTTATAGCTTTTATCGGAATCGGAGTTTTTAACGGACTCGCCACCTGGTTAGAAAAAATACTTACGGAAATGCACGGAATATCGATGATCAAGGCGGGTAATATAGCAGGAGTACTTATTTTCTCGGGAATGATAGGATGTGTTATTATTCCTCTTATTTCGGATATTGTTATGAGGAGAAAACCCTTTCTTTTCCTCGGAGCTTCTGCGGCAATAATTTCCCTTTCGGTTTTACTTATAACCGGCAGTTATACAATCAACCTGATAAATGCCGTTCTGATAGGATTTTTTCTTATTTCGTTACTGCCTATACTGCTGACATTTTCCACCGAGGTAAGCGGACCTAAATATGCAGGCATCTCCGTCGCCTATCTGCAGCTTTTAGGCAACGGCGCCGCCGTTGCAATTGTTCCTGTTATGGAACTCCTTCACAAAACATCTTCCCATTACCTGCTGCCGATTCTGCTGCTCATAATTCTCCTGATAACGGCTTTACTCCTTATATTTTTCCTCGAAGAAAAGAAACGTTTAAGAGTATAAGCTAATCCTGTCTGCCGGTTACTTTCCCATGCAGAGCAGAACTTCACGGGCAAGCTGTGTGTCCTGCAATGCCCTGTGCAGACCCGCAGGATCGATACCGCACAATTCTGCCGCTTCTTTAAGCTTAAACCACTTAAAATGATTCTTCCGGTAGTCCCAGTCACCTCTATACTCAGCAAACAGCTTCATTATACAGGCTGTCTTTATCCCGGGAGGCAGATGAAACCCGTATATTTTAAGGGTTTGTCTGAACATTCTTATATCAAAATCCGCATTATACGTACAGACGATATGTCTTTGAAACAGTTCTTCCAGCTGCCCCTTCCAGACAATATCGAATGTCGGGGCATCTTTAATATCCTCTTCGGTTATTCCGTGAACACCGGAAGCATCTAAAGGTACGGGCTGAGCGGGATGTATAAGGGTATTTACCAGAACATTACCGTTTATATCGACCACTGCTATTTCTATAATTTCATCACTGTTTCTTAAACCCGTAGTTTCCGTATCGACAATTAAAGGTTTGTCATGAATAAGCGTGTTTACAATTTCTTTTACATTACGTGCAGGTTTCATATACAACAAAAGTATACCGAATGTTCCGGCTGTTCAAGAGAAAATTATTTTCTGCCTGTTAAATTCAGGCTTAACATCCGAAAATATATATAGTATAATAAATAATTACTAATATAAGGGGTGCTTAAGAAATGCTTTTCTATATCTACGAAGACAAAGACCTGCTTGCAGAAACAGACAGCAAAGAGTTTGCAAAATCGATCATGAAGAAGCATAAGAATTGTACTATAAAAGATGCAAAAACCGGGAAAGAAATTAAAATAGGCTGATTAAAAGACCGTACAGGTTCTACCGGCTTTTACTCTCTATGCGGCCGTCGCCGTAGGCTATATACAGGTCTGTTGTCCTGCCTGCGAATATACCGTTTTCTACAACACCGGGAATTTGATTTAATGTCTTTTCCAGTTCTTCAGGGCGGAAACCGTGTATATACAAATCCACTATAATATTCCCTCTTTCGGTGTTAACAGGGCCCGCTTTCATTTTCGCCATACGTATTTCGGCTCTTCCCCCCAGTGCATGCAATGTACCTTTTACGGTAACAAACGCTTCCGGAACCACCTCTATGGGAACAGGACGTTTTTCTCCCAATTCGCCAACGATTTTTGATTCATCGACAATGATACAGAACCTTTTCGAAGCATAGCCTACGATTTTTTCTATGAGAAGAGCTCCGCCGCCGCCCTTTATCAAATTCCACTCCGGATCGACCTCGTCGGCACCATCGATTGTAAGATCAAGATCCCCATTTATCACAGGATCTCCAAGTGTATATACAGTCTTGTTCCGAAGCTTGTTGCAACAATGGCAAGATTCTTAAGTTCTCCTCTTTGCGACTTTTCACCTACCCTGCGAACCGATTCGATAGCCGTCGAGCCGGTTCCGAGCCCTATTTTCATCCCGCTTACAACAAGATCATCTACCGCTTTATAACCTATGAGTTTCTTTAATTCTTCCGGTTTCATAACGCTTTTCACCTCTATAACTTTTGTAATACCGCACAGTGTACTCTGAATTTTAGTATCTTGAAAAAATCGAACGTATTTTTTCTCTTCCGATACTGAGCATAAACGATGCAAGCCTTGGCCCTTTTTCTTTTCCTATGAGTATTCTGTATACAGCTTTAAAAAAATCACGGGGTTCGATATCGTTATCCTGAGCAGCGGAATAGATAAGCCCGGACAATGAACGCTCATCGAGAGAATCATATTTTAAATTAAACTCCTCCGCCAATTGCTTAACAGCGGATATAATATTTTTTTCCAGGGAAACAGGAGGAGAGTTTTCCTCCACCAGCCGGAACTGAAAATCCTCAGGTGCGAAATTAGTAATCCAGTTCCAGGCGCATGAAGCTCTTATCTTTAACGTTTCCAGAGAATTTACATATCTCTTATACTCATCCTCACAGGTCCCCTTTACCTCCTCTTTCAGGAGAGACAGCACCTTTTCGCTGTCGCCGTTATGAATCTGCATCAAATTACAGAGATGGCGGAAAGGCAGCTGGTAAGGAGCCTCTGTCTGCACTTCGGAGACCGAGGAAAGTTCGTATATTCTCCTTTCCTTTTCCTGCCTCTTTTCGGATACATTCTCAAGCCCATAGTAGATTCTCTCGCACCTGTCATAATCTTCGTATATCTTTATCACATCGAGGTCGAACGAAATAACAAATTCAGTATTTGGCCGGGTCCCTGCGAACAGATATCTGACAATCTCCGGCTGATAAACTTCGAGAACATCCTTTAAACTTACAACTTCACCTGTTGAGGATGATATCTTGCCGCCGCGCCCCTTTATTCCTATAAAATCATACTGGAAAGTTACAGGCGGTTCATAGCCGTACACCTGCCGTACTATCTTTTTTGCAGTATCAAAGGAACCGCCTTCCGAGTGATGATCCTTTCCTGCGGGTTCAAAATCGACCTTTTCGAACGCCCACCGCATCGGCCAGTCCACCCTCCAGAAAAGTTTTACAGACGAAGTACGCCGCAGATCCGCTGTTTCCTCATTACCGCAGGAAGTGCACGTGTAGCTGATACCATAATCGCCATCCCATCCTGTAATCTCCGTTGTATCCCTGTTGCAGGAAGAACAGAAAACCGTAACAGGCCACCAGTTATCGGCAAGCGGCTGAGTTCTATGTTCATTCAATATCCTGCGAATAATCTCTTTATTCACCAGAGCTTTTTTTATCCCTTCCGCATACACGGAATTCCTGTACTGCTCCGACTGGTAAATATACTCGGGATAAATTCCTACCTCAGGCATGAGCTTCTCGATCTCTATCTCATTCCTTCTTGCGTAACTCTCACTCTGACCGTAGGGGTCAGGGGTCAGTGTTATCGGCTGTCTTAAGTACTTTTTAAGTTTATCCTGACCGGGCATATTTACCGGTACTTTTCTAAAGACATCATAATCATCCCAGGAATAGATAAACCGGGTATTTTCCCTTAGTCTCTTAAGAGCACGAACCACGAGATCCACCGATATTATCTCTCTGAAATTGCCTATATGTACCGTACCGGAGGGTGTAACTCCCGAAGCACATACATAACGGTCCTTCCTGCCCTTTTCCCTTATAATCTTTTCCGCAGTAATATCTGCCCAATGTAAACTCTTTTTTGCCATACGTTAAGGAATATATGGGAGTTATGGATTTTTTTCAAGAAATAGATGATAAATAACTTTCTTTTATTTTCCCGGCATTATATACTGGCATGGAGAATTTAACAAAATATTTTAAGGAAAGGGTGTTAAAATGTCGGAACAATTTCTTAAAGATTTTCTAAGCGAAAAAAATTACAAAAAAATCGAGACTATCGGAAATAAGACCTTAAATGAGTTTCTTGTAAAATACATTAAACTGCTTAACCCCGCAAAAGCTTTCGTATCCGGTGATTCGGATGATGATATACAATACATAAGGGACAGGTCCGTAGCAGCAGGAGAGGAAACAAAGCTTAAAACAGAGGGGCATACAGTACACTTCGACGGTTACTACGACCAGGCAAGGGATAGAGCACGGACAAAGTATCTTCTTCCCGAAGGTGTAAATCTGGGGCCGAATATCAATTCGATAGATAAAAAGGAAGGCTTAAAGGATCTGGAAGGAATAATGACAAATGTAATGGATGGCCATGAAATGTTCATCTGTTTCTATTCCCTGGGCCCGAATAATTCCGAGTTTACAATACCGTGCGTGCAGCTGACGGATTCACCGTACGTCGCTCACAGCGAAACTATACTTTACAGACCAGGTTACAAAGAATTTACAAACAGAAAGGGAATGGACAGGTTCTTTAAATTCGTACACAGCGAAGGGGAACTTGAAAACAATGTAAGCAGGAATATAGAAAAACGGCGTGTTTATATAGACCTCGACGGAGAAATTGTCTACAGCATGAACACTCAGTACGGCGGAAATACCCTGGGGCTTAAAAAACTGGCCATGAGACTGGCAATCAACAAGTCATCCGGGGAAGGCTGGCTCACAGAACATATGTTTGTAATGGGAGTAAACGGCCCGAATAGCAGGGTAACCTATTTCACGGGAGCATTTCCGTCGATGTGCGGCAAAACGTCGACTGCCATGGTAACCGGCGAACGGATAGTGGGAGATGATATTGCATATTTAAGAAAAATAAACGGAGAAGTCAGGGCAGCGAATGTAGAGAACGGCATGTTCGGAATAATACTCGGTATTAATTCCGATGATGATCCTGAGATATGGAAAGCTCTTCATACACCACGGGAACTGATCTTCTCCAATATACTGATTCATGATAATACACCCTACTGGGTGGGAATGGATGATGAAATTCCTGATAAAGGAAGAAATCATTCGGGAGACTGGTTTAAGGGGAAAAAGGACTCAGACGGGAAAGAGATTCCGGCATCGCATCCCAATGCACGTTTTACCCTTGCGCTCGATTCCCTGCCTAACAGAGCACGACCCGGCAGGAGTGCCTTTAGGCGGCATTATTTACGGAGGCAGAGATTCCGATACATGGGTTCCCGTACAGCAGTCTTTTAACTGGTCTCACGGAATAATAACAAAGGGTGCCTCCCTGGAATCGGAAACAACGGCTGCAACTCTCGGCAAAACCGGTGTCAGAAAGTACAGCCCCATGTCGAATCTGGACTTCCTGTCTATTCCCATAAGCAGGTATATTCAGAATAACCTGGATTTCGGCAGCAGTATCGACAATCCGCCTCTGATCTTTGCCGTAAATTACTTTCTAAAGGACGATAAAGGGAATT
>QILZ01000084.1 GCA_003233545.1 Spirochaetales bacterium | reverse complement strand
GCGAGAAGAATTCTCGGTGAGCGTATTTTTGACGTACAGATGATGGGCGGCATTGCTCTGCATCAGGGTAAAATCATAGAAATGAAAACAGGAGAAGGCAAAACCCTTGCCAGCGTCACAGCTGCTTATCTTAATGCCCTCACAAAAAGAGGAGTGCATATAGTAACGGTTAATGACTATCTTGCCGAACGTGATTCGGAATGGATGGGACCGGTATATGAATACTTAGGTGTTTCAGTAGGAGCCATTCTTACTCAGATGGACAACCAGGCAAGAAAACTGGCATACAGTAAAGATATAACATACGGGACAAACAACGAATTCGGATTCGACTACCTGCGCGATAATATGAGATGGGACAGCAATGAAAAGGTTCAAAGAGGACACAATTTCTGTATTGTCGATGAAATCGATTCGATACTGATAGATGAAGCGCGTACACCTTTAATTATATCCGGGCCTGCCGAAGATGACACATTTAAGTACTACGAGGTAAACAAGCTTGTCGACAATCTCATAGAATGCGAAAAAGACCCTGCAACAGGCGATTACCCCGAATTTCCCAAAGGCGACTATAAGATAGAAGAAAAGGCAAAACGGGTTACCTTTACCGATGAAGGCATGAATAACATCGAAAAACTCCTCTTAAAACGAGGCCTGATTAAGGGTTCGCTTTTCACTGATGAGAATTTCGAGTATATACACTACTTTACCCAATCGTTAAAAGCTCATAAACTCTTTTTAAAGGATGTGGATTATGTGGTGCAGGAAGGCAAAGTACAGATAGTAGATGAATTTACCGGCCGTATACTCTACGGAAGAAGATACTCGGAAGGGCTGCACCAGGCCATAGAAGCAAAGGAACGAATTAAAATCGCCCAGAGAAACAGAACCCTGGCAACGATAACGTTCCAGAACTATTTCAGAATGTACACAACGTTATCAGGCATGACAGGTACTGCGGACACCGAAGCAACGGAATTTGCCAAAATATACGACCTCGATGTTGTTGTTATTCCGACCAACCGCCCTGTAATAAGAAATGATATGGATGATATTATCTACCTTACCGAAGAAGATAAATTTAACGCTATTTGTGATGAAATTGCGGTCATGCATAAAAAGGGACAACCTGTCCTGGTTGGCACAGTTTCCATCGATAAATCGGAAAGATTAGCGCATTTACTGCAGGTGCGCGGAATAAGGCACGAAGTTCTGAATGCAAAGAACCATGCCCGTGAAGCACATATTATTTCGGAAGCAGGTTCCAGGGGGGCGGTAACGATCGCCACCAATATGGCAGGCAGAGGAACGGATATTAAACTCGGAGGCAACCCCGAATTCAGAGCCAGGAAAAAAGTCGGCACGAATGCACCTATAGAAGTTTTCAACGAAGCCCTTGCAAACGAAATGCAGGTATGGCGGAAAGACTACATCGAGGTTAAAGAAGCCGGCGGGCTTCATGTACTGGGCACAGAAAGGCACGAAGCAAGGCGTATAGACAATCAGCTCCGCGGACGTTCAGGCAGGCAGGGAGACCCAGGATCATCCCGGTTCTATATTTCTCTCGACGATGATCTTATGAGACTATTCGGAGGGGATAATCTTAAATCGATTATGTCGAAACTCGGAATGGATGAGGGAGAACCTATCGAACATCCGTGGATAAATAAATCCATAGAGCGTGCTCAGAGAAAGGTAGAAGACAGAAACTTCGAAATAAGAAAGCATCTGCTGGAGTATGATGATGTACTGAATGAGCAGAGAAAATATATCTACGATAAACGTGATGATATATTACAGGATAAGGATTTAGTTAACAGAGTCATCGCAACCGCTGCCGAAATAGTGGAAGAGCTTATCGATGAATACCGGCGAAAAGGAGCGAACACCCTGATACCTCTGCAGCTTCTTCTGCAGAAATTAAAAGAAGAGTTTTTTTATACCCCGTCCGTGGATGCAGTCACTCTCGTTGAGAAATCATCATCCGATCTGCAGAAATTAATAATTAAGGATTTAAAGGCGGATCTGGAACAAAAATCCGAAGAAATAGGAAAAGAGAATCTTAATCTCTTCATAAAGATTGAATACCTCCGGAATATCGACTCACGATGGCAGGATCATCTTGAAAACCTCGAGGCACTTCGGGAAGCGGTTTACTTACGGGCATACGGGCAGAAGAATCCTCTTCTTGAATATAAACTGGAAGGTTTTCAGATTTTCGATGAAATGCTGTACAATATTAAAACAGCGATTGCACGGAAGGTACTGAAAGTTCAGATAAAACCGGTAGAGGGAAGCAACCTGATTATCGAAAGAAGCAATTTCGGCCAGGCATCACACACAGTATTGGGGCAATTTAACCAGCCGGAAAGTCAAACTGCGGGGAGTGCACAGCCTGTAAAAGTTCAGGTGAAGCGGACATATCCCAAGGTCGGTAGAAATGACCCATGTCCGTGCGGAAGCGGAAAAAAATACAAGTACTGTCATGGAAGATAACGGAAGAATGTTAATCCGTTCCGGCTTAACTATTCTTAAGTCATAGACCGTTTTTAGTGCGAAGGTATTCCAGTTCTCCTCCGAGGCTGTACAGGAATCCTGCTGTAAACAGACAAACTGCAGTAATTTTTAATACACTCCCCATCGTCATAAGGAAAGGAGATTTTTCCGAGTAACTTAAAATTAAACCCAGTAAAAACGGCACTTCGAAAAAAAGATAACCTATCAAACAGGATCCGAACAGAAAGCCGAGGTTCTGTTTTGCCGTTCCGCGTACCCACATCCCCAATCTAACGGTAAATGCGATAAAACCGAAAAACATTACGACCGCTGCGGCTAAAAAGAATACAGGGATAAAGAAGATTCCGACAATGGAGAGTGACAGTAATATCACAATCACCGGAAGAGCAAAAACAGACAGAACAACAAACAGTAAAATATTTTTCCAGTTATCCTGAAGAACAACAACAGTCCCTGTTACACTGCCCCTTAATAAAAGCAAAACAAGAAATGAAATAAGTATAAATAATAATATTCTGAAGAACTCTATAAGTAACCTGAAATTACGTGCAGATTTTTTACCCGTTAGAAAATATAAAAACGGGATCTTTAAATTCGGCACCGATTGTTTATTTCCGCCGATCCTTGCGCCTTTTTCCGCCACGATTTTACCCCCGAGTGCAACAGTACTGCCTGTAACAACCGCGCCCTTTTTTACCATTATATCGGCCCCGAGAGTCCAGATATCACCCTCTACTTTCCCCGATACAATTACATTTCCTCCTATGCTGACAATATCATTCCTGTAAACTCCCTTGATCCGAATAATTTTTCCGATATTAACACCGTTTCTTTTAAGAAAAGAAAGACCGCTCATGCTGAGTCTGATATTATTTTTCCCCGACTGAAGAGATATATATATCGGAAACAGGTTCCACCTTTGCTCTTTTTTCCCTCTGGAATTCAAAAAACCGAATGCAACCTTTATATCGCTGCTGCCGCCGGATAACTCCATATAGCCCGGATGTACAATAAATTGCGAACGGGATACCTCCTCGGAATTAACTCTTAAAATTGAGAACACAGCTAAAAGACCGATAATAAAAAGAACAATTTTTTTCATCTTTTTCCTCTGTACTTATTATTTATATCGGCAAATTAAAAAAACTCTATCGAATTTTTAAAACTTTGGAATCATTCCCCCGGGATTCGTTGTTCTGCCGCTGCGTCTTATTTCAAAATGGAGATGCGGCCCTGTCGCTCTTCCGGTCTGCCCTACTCTTCCTATGATTTCTCCCTTTCTGACCGTTCTCCCCCGTACTGCAAGTATCCGGCTTAAATGTCCATAGAGGGTCGAAAAACCGGCGGGATGCTTAATAAGAATGTAGTTTCCTAAAACCGAATCGTGTCCGGCGGCAATTACTCTTCCATCCATAGCTGCATGTACGTATGTTCCGATTGGTGCGGCTATATCGATTCCCCTGTGAAAACGTATCTTCCCGTTAAAAGGATCATGCCGGAAACCGTATCCCGATGAAACAACTCCACGGACAGGTTTTAGAAAGGCCACACCGATAGCTATACTTCTATCGATCCCCGTATGCTGAACACCCGGGAAAAAAAGTCTTGCATTTTCAGCGGATTTGATTTTCGTCAGGCCGTTCACCTTCAGAACAACTTCACGGGAAAGGTCATTGCTTTTACACAGAGCGTCCAGATTTCCATTTACATTCAGATAAATACCGTTCATAAAAGGTATCTTAACTATCTCACCGACAGAGAGAATATGAACTCCCCTCCCCCCGTTTCTGTTCAGTGAGGCGATAGTATCGAGAGTCAGAGAAAAATTTTCCGAAATGCCCGACAATGTATCGCCCGATTTTGCCCTGTAATAATAGATTTTAAGAGGAGTAGTTTTTTCCAGTCTCCCGCCTGCAGGCAAGCGTGTCCCGGTAAATCCCCTGTTCTTTTCATCCGGCCTCTTAAATGTATAGGCAAGGGTATCCTTCCAATGCGCAGGATAAAAAACATACCCGCCTTGTATCCTTAAAGGAAGAACAGCTCCCGTGACAAAGACAAGAACTATTATTCCAAGCAAAAGAGGGAAATACAGATGATTTCTACTGCTTTTCAGATTAATACGAATCATATAAGCATATAGATTAATGCAGGTACTTTAACGGGTCAACCGGTTCTCCGTTTTTAAATATGGAAAAATGCAGATGGCTTCCCGTACTGTAACCTGTAGTACCCATTTTACCTATAACCTGATTTTGAGAAACCCGTCTGCCTTTCGATATCAGGATACGGCTTAAATGCGCATATAAAGTCTGAAAACCGTCCGGATGCCTTAGAATAATGTAGCGGCCGTAAGTCGGATTTATACCGACCATTGCAACACTGCCTGACATTGCAGCGGCAACCGGCGTACCAATTCTATTTGCGAGGTCGATTCCGTTATGAAAGCGCCAGATCCCAGTAAAAGGATCATGCCGCATACCGAATCTCGATGTAAGCCTTCCTCTGGTGGGATATAAAAATAATTTACCGAGCACCCTGTTAAGATCGTTCGTATTCATTACTGCACCGGCAATAAAAAGCTCCTGCCCGGGTTGGATTATCGAAGAGGAGAGGCTGTTCCAATCCAGTATCTCTTTAAGCGGCACATGAAACCCTGTTGCTATCCCGCTTAAAGAGTCGCCGCGCCTTACCCTGTATTTAAGTCCGTTTCTGTTTGGTATTTCCAATAATGTCCCGACAGAAAGACGCCGGGCATCACGAATATTATTGTAACTGATCAAAGTTCCAAGCTTCAGCCTGTACTTCTGAGAAATCGAAGAAAGGGTATCTCTTTTCCTTACCCTGTACTTAACGATTTTCAGGCTTTTTATTACAGCCGGTGATAACTTTTTGGTTAAGATCCCGGCAGT